>NZ_UQGV01000054.1 GCF_900540665.1 uncultured Catenibacterium sp.
CAATGTTCTGTCTCAGCCCGTCTCCCGGACTGCCTGTCTATAATACCTAAAATACCGGTGCTTGTAAAGTGTTTTTTGAATTTTTTTGTCAATTCTTCGCCTATTCCTATTTTAAGTTGATATACGCTACATTTTTCCATTTTTGTTATTTTCTATTCTTTTTTATGACTGCCTCTTATAACCTCTATACACGCGATTTAAACATATAAAAGACTGACTACAGTGTGTCAGTCTTCAATCATTTATAATTCTTCGCCATTTGTTTCAATGACTTTCTTATACCAATAATATGAATCCTTCGGAATTCTCTTAAGAGTACCTGAGTTTTCATCTTCATCACGATCTACATATACAAAACCATAACGTTTCTGATAACCATTTGACCAGCTCAATAAATCAGTGTATGACCATGTACAATATGCAAGAATACGACATCCATCATCACATGCTTTCTTTAATTCTTCAATATGGTTACGTAAATATTCAATACGATATGAATCATGAATCTGTCCATCTTCTAATTTATCAAATGCGCCAAGTCCGTTTTCTGAGATAACGATTGGCAAATCATAACGTGAAGTAATCTTACGACATGCAAAACGTAATCCCATAGGATCAATAGTCCAGTCCCAGTCAGTTGTAGGAAGATTCTTATTAGCTGGTACTTTATACATACCTGGCACACCTTCCATCTCAGCTGTACCTTTTTTACCTGTATTGTTTTCACCGCCAAGAGAATCAACACCATCTAATGGGTTATATTCAATACTGCATGTCTTATAATAGTTCACACCCATAAAGTCTACCTTTGCGGCAGCTGCCTTTAGAATTTCAAGGTCGCCTTCCTCAAAGTGAGGTGCAACACCTAATGATTCTAAGTATTTCATAGCAGATCTTGGATAACGTCCATATGCATAAACATCCATCCAGTAATATGACTTCAAATCTTCATAGTCTACACATGCCATCTGATCTTCCGGCTTATCAGACACAGCATAAGCTGGACCATACGCGAATGATGAGCCAACTAATGCATCAGGATAAAGTTCTTTTAATGCCAATACTGACTTAGCATGAGCCATGAATGCATGATGATTTACCTGATAGTAAGTCTTCATATCTTTGAATTTTCCTGGTGGATGTTTTGCAAGCATCCAGCCATGGCCTGTGAAGACATTCTGTTCATTCAAAATAATCCAGTGTTTAACACGATCACCATAACGTTTAAATAATGTTGTTGCATAATTTACAAAATCATCGACAATACGACGGTCTTCCCAGCCATGATATTGATCTTCTAATGCCTGTGGTAAATCCCAATGATATACAGTAATCATTGGTACGATATTATACTTTAAGCATTCGTCAATTAAGTCATCATAGAACTGTAAACCTTTTTCATTCACCTGTCCGTTGCCATCTGGATAGATTCTTGACCAGGCAATTGAGAAACGATAAGTCTTAAGACCCATTTCACCCATTAATCTGACGTCTTCTTTATACATGTGATAATGATCAACTGCTTTATCACCTGTAGTAGCTTTGAATGTCTTACCAGGGATTCTTACAAACTTATCCCATACAGAAGGTTTTTTACCATCTTCAGCCCAGGCACCTTCTACCTGATAAGCAGCTGAAGCACTTCCCCATAAGAAATCCTTTGGGAAACCTTTTGATTCTTTAAAATACATAGCGCCCTCCTATCATCCATTTCTATTTAAAAACTCTGTAAGAAGATCCTTATAAGGATGCTTTTCATCAAGAGCATAAAATGGCTTATCTTTTAATGGCATCAGTTCTTTTTCACATACTGCTGCATTGTATAAATCAAATACATCATTAAAATCTGCTTTATTGTTATTCTTGTTCTGAATAAATAATGTAGGAATAGTATTTCTCCTAATATATCTCATGACATCTAGATCATCGAGAGTGACATTTAATTCTTTTCTTAACACAATCGAAAGAAGAGGTCGTGTGATTGATTCTGGATATCCATCATTCTTCATTAAATATACAAAGTAATCACGCACATTCTTAAATGTGCTTTCTACAATCATGCTTGTTGCATTCTTTAATAAGCCAGCACTACCTGCACAAAGTAGTGCAGTTGCACCTGTTTCTTTACCATAGAAGAAGACATGATGTTCTTTACCATATTTTTGAATAATATAACGATTCCAGTAGTTGATATCCATAACATCCTGAAAACCAACACCTCTTGTGACACCATCTGATGAACCATTGCCATAACAGTCAAACATCAAAATATTGGTATGTGGACAGATTGACTGAAAATAGAGTGCTTCATTCTCTAAAGAAGAAGCATCCTTAGTAAATCCATGAACCATGATCAATGTATTGTCTGCATGATCCGCTTCAAGAAGATAACCAGTTAAAATCGCATCATTCATATTCTTAATACGCACAACCTGAGGTTTTAAAACCTCAAATGAAGTACGATTAATATGTGTACGATATAAACGTTCATCCACAAACTGACTTGTTTTTTGATATAACCCTGCACCTGCAAGGACAGCTGTCCCGAAGACCGCTGTAACTATGTTTCTCTTTTTCATTTATACCAATCTCCAAAATTATCTAATAACAATCTATTGATATTTAATACCTGTTCAAATGAGCTGAGTTTATACTTATCGTTGTTCATTCTACCTGCAAAGAAACGAATAGCGGCAACAAGTTCATTACGAACTGATGTACGCATTTCGGTTGGGAATGAACTGATTGGGAAGCATGTGAATACAAATGTATTATAGTCACTGCTGAATAAATCCAACAATACATCATAACCTTCATTCTTCAATAACATATTACCTAACGCAAGATCTAGATCATGATTCGCATAGACAAGAATTGAATCCACAATTGTTCTAAACAACTGTTTGATAACTTCTCTAAAAGGTTCCTTCTTGTTTAAGTAATAATAGAATAAATAAGAATAAACAAGATTACATTCATTCAAATTACCTGCTTCTTTATCATATAAAATAAAATGTTTCTTCATATTATCTGATAAGGCTGTTAAAACAACTTCATTAGAATCAAACAATGAGCTTAAATCAGTCATAATACAGAATGCGAATAAAGTATGCTGACATAAAAGTTGCATTAAATGGAATAAGTAGCTTGCCGCATGCTTATAGAATACATCTAAGTGATCCACGATTTCCTGGATCAATTCTCTCACATAATATAAATGATATTGATATTCAATATCACGATACTTGGAATTTGGCCCATCCCAATCATATTCATAAAGTATATTACGCAGTAATAAGATCAACGAACTAATATAAACATCATATTTCTGTGTCTTGATCAAATCATGCATCACCGGAAGATAGATTTCATAGAAAGAATCAATTGTCTTCTGATTAATACCCTGATGATACTTCATATACTCAAATATCTCGATATAATCAATTGGTGCCATGTTTGTATCAATCAAGTGATGTTCCTTCACAATTTTTGGAATCAAAGAATAATGAAGAATATGTGTAAACTTTTCTTTATAAAAAATATGTACCAGCGCATCTTTAATAATAAACTGCTTTTCCTGGTCATTTAAGTTTTCTGAAAATTCTGCTTCAACTTTCTCACCATATGAAAGTTCAACATAAATATCGATATTTCTGAAGCTCTCATCAAGCATATAATAATGAAACTTCATAGCCGTATCACCAATACGATAACTGCATCTATAACGATATTTACCTAGATAATGACTTTTATGTTCATCCAGGTACTGTTGGATAACATCTTCTATTTTACCCATACAATTCCTCCTTAAAAATCATTTTCATGAGCCATCTTAAAACGAGCAATTGATCCACTCTTAATAAAACGTTCCGCAAAGAAACGAATATTATCTAAATGAAAGTCTCCTCCCATTGTAAGAGAAGTATCCATTATTTCTTTTGTTAAGGCATAAAGCGCTTCTTCAGTTAATCCATAATCATCTGGATTAATAATTTCTCTCACCGCTTCAACACATTCTTCAAGATGTGCTGTTTTATCTATATCTGTAATATGTTCCATTTTTATCACCACCTTCATTAAACAGCCTTTAATCAATACTAGGCACTTTATATTGTAAAGGTTTTTTTAAATAAATGAAATAATATCATTCTTTTTAATAGATAATACGTACTTTCAAATTTAAGAAATATCACTACAGCAATATACATTACTACATTTTCCAAATGTATCAAAATCTAATAAACAACGGATATCTCAACATATTTTATATTTAGTATCGTGATAACTGTCAAACTGGTTCAACTATCTACATTCAATGCCTCATATGAGTGTTCTTCTTCAAACGAAATACATTACCACATTTTCTGCATCCATCTAAATCAAAATTAGTATGAATAGTCCAATACTTTTTCAAAGTGTCAACACTGTAGCTGTCAAAGTAACTAAAATTTAATTTTCTTCTTATAAGTCCATGTCTGCTCATCACCAAGCATATATTCACCATAATGAATACGACGTCCATCACTTTTTCCAATAACAACAGGAATCCATCCTGCATACTCATGTTCAGAATCGTTAAAAATATAAGCATCTTCTGTTTCAAATGCCTCATTGATATGTACTGCCATTTCACCAAGAAATTCTAAAGCGATTTTCTTTGCTTCTTCATAATTAACCATATTCTTTTTCTCCTTCTCTTATTCATATTATGCACTCATACCACCAAAACAAAGGCTTTTTCAAGCCTTCTATTTCAACATCTTTATATCTTCTGTAATTTCTAACCCATTCTCTTTTAAATAAGTATAAGCACAATTGTATGTTTTAGAGTCTTTTAATGCACCAGGTTCATGTGCATCTGTCCCTATAATAATACGATTATGATGCTTTTTACATAAATCAATAAATGGCTGACTTGGATAATGACGCATTGCCTTAAATCCTAATAAATTGAATTCTAAAGGCATATTTATTTCAGCTGCATGAATACAGATTTTTTCTAATTCATCAATATGTTCCTGCTTATTTTCATCATAAAAGACAACATCAGGATGTGCTACATATGAAAATAAACCTGTATCCATTGCCTTGATTACCTGTGATACATATCTTTTTAATTCTTCTAAACTCACAGGATACCCATAGTAAATACCTGTTTCATCACTGCCATCAAAATGATTACCTAAAATAAGATAATCTAGTCCATAACGTTCTACCTGTTCCTTAAGCCAGTCCATCTTATCTTCAAAATATTCACACTCTAAACCAATCTTAATAGAAATCTTGTCTTTATATTTATCCCTAAGTACTGATAATGTATGGACATAGTCCTCGAGTTGTGATTCATCCATACGCATTGTTGCATGGTAACCTGAATCATAATGCCATGGTGTATGATCTGAAAAGCCTAGTTCGCTATACCCTGCAGATATAGCCGCTAAAATATACTCTTCTTCACTTCCAATAGCGTGCATACATCTAGTTGTGTGTGTATGATAGTTCTTCATTTGATCCTCCTGAAAAAAATACCTGACAACTGCCAGGTATTATAAAAAGTCACATGTAAATCCACGTTCATCTAATTCTAACTTTTCTACTTGCCATCCGTCAATTAAAGATCCTAATTCTTCTTTAATACGAACAACACCCATTGTATCATCAGCACGTATCAAAGCCATAATAGTAGGCCCTGCACCTGATAAATAAGCACCTAATACTTTTTCATCCTTCTCTAATACATCCATAATAGGGAAGAAGTTATCAATTAAGTGTCCACGATATGGCTGATGGAAACGATCCTTAAAACCTAGTTTTAACCCTTCATCATATCCATTAATAAGTGATGCAACCATCAATGCAAGATGAGATACATTCTTAATCGCATCTGCACGGTCTAATGTCTGTGGTAATACAGAACGTGCTTTTTCTGTAGATAATGTGAAAGGTGGAATGAGTGCTACATAACGATAGTCCTGTTTAACAGGGATTGAAAGTGTAGTCACTTTATGTTCTTCCATAACAGAAACAGTTAAACCACCAAAGATAGCTGGAGCAACGTTATCTGGATGTCCTTCAATCTTAGTCGCAAGTTCAAGAATGTTCTGACGTTCTTCATAGCGATTCTTAAATGCGAAAGCACCAACAATACCAGCAACAATACATGTAGAAGAAGAACCTAATCCTCTTGTATAAGGAACATCTCCTTCATTGGTAATACGCAATCCTTTATAATCTAATCCCACATAACGTGCACCTTCTTCAAAGGCACGATAAGCTAAGTTATCTTTATTCGCAAACTGTTCAGGACATCCTAAGATTTCTAATCCTTCATCTAATAATTCAAAAGTGAATGTATTATATAAAGTGACTGCTAGACCTGCAACGTCAAATCCAGGTCCTAAGTTTGCGCTTGTTGCAGGAACTCTTACCTTTACAAACATAATTAGTACTCCTTGATCTTATCTGCAATAGTATCTAAAATGGCATCTCGATCAATAACACCCTTATGAAGGATTTCGCGATCCTTAATACCCTTTAATGGATAAGAAATATCCATATCAGTTAAATCATGTAATTTTTCAATAGCTGTATAAACATCTACTTCTTCACCTGTTAATGCCTGATAAACAGATTCAGGGAACTTATAAGGTGACGCAGTTGAAAGCAAGATTGTCTTAGTTGTATCACCAGTGTTCTTGACATATTCTTCATAAACACCATAACCAACCGCTGTATGTGTATCTAATAAATACTTGTTTTCATTCCAGCAGTCATGAACAACCTTAAGTACATCTTCTTCTCCAAGACATCCTGCCTTGAATTCTTTCTGAACTCTTGCGAGTGTTTCATCATCTACTTTATAAACACCTGTTTCTTTAAGTTCTTCCATATACTTATTTACTTTTTCACTATCACCATTCACCATGAACCATACTAATCTTTCTAAGTTACTAGAAACTAAGATATCCATTGCAGGTGCATTCGTTTTATAGAATTCACGTCTTGCATCATAAGTACCAGTTGTAAAGAAATCAGTTAAGATATTATTCTTATTAGAAGCAACAATAAACTGGTTCACTGGTAAGCCCATATTCTTTGCAATCCATCCCGCTAAGCAGTTACCAAAGTTACCTGAAGGTACTGTAAAGTTCACTGCTTCTCCTAACTTAATTTCATTTCTCTTTACAAGTGTTAAATAAGAATAGAAATAATAAACAATCTGTGGAATTAAACGTCCAATATTAATTGAATTAGCAGAAGATAAGAAAATATGATGTTCATCACAAAGTTCTTTTAATTCTTTTGAACCAAAAGCCTTCTTAACTGCAGACTGTGCATCATCAAAGTTTCCTCTAATACCAATGATTTCAACATTCTTACCTGTTGTTGTGACCATCTGCTGCTGCTGAATAGCAGATACACCATCAATTGGATAGAAAACTTTAATACAAGTTCCTTCAACATCCTTAAAGCCTTCTAATGCAGCTTTCCCAGTATCACCACTTGTTGCTGCAAGAATCATCACTTCACGTTCTTCACCTTTCTTCTTTAAAGAAAGAGTCATCATTCTAGGAAGCATAGATAATGCCATATCCTTGAATGCAGCTGTAGGCCCCTGATAGAGTTCTGCAACATATACATTTCCTGCTTTCTTTACAGGAACCACTTCATCACAGAATAAACCTTCACCATAAGCCTGTGTACAAGCTGTATGTAATGCTTCCTTTGCATCACTCGGTGCAAATGTACCAATAATCTCTGTTGCAAGATCAACATAGTTTAATGATAGAAGTTCTTCTAAGTTTTTCTTTTCAAAATCGAAGTCAGGTACAAGTAATCCCCCATCACTTGCGATCCCCTGAAGAATAGATGTATAAAAATCAATAGGTGTCTGATTGCCTCTTGTGCTCTTAAACAATTTTTCCATTGTGCATCTCCTTATCTTGTATTTTCAACATTGTATTAAATAATCGGAAATAAGTCAATCAAGTTCGTTGTTTTTTCAATTTCCCTAAATTATTACATATTTTTAAATATTCAGAGAAATACTGTTTTCTTTCTTTCTTTTTTATTTTTTTCTTATATAATCATGTATAAAGGAGTAAAGTTATGAGCAAAGTATTTGTACCAGAGAATTATCACTCACAACTCAATCTGATTGAGACTGAAGTTGCGATTAAGATGATTAAAGACTATTTTGAAAGACGTTTATCAGAAGAATTAAGACTCACTCGAGTATCTGCACCATTATTCTTATTAAAAAACACAGGATTAAATGATGATTTAAATGGAACTGAAAGACCAGTGGCCTTCAACAGCTATGAATTGAATAATGATGATGAAATTGAAATCATTCATTCACTTGCAAAATGGAAGCGTGATGCGCTTTATAGATATGGCTTTGAAGCACATACTGGACTATATACAGATATGAATGCAATTAGAAGAGATGAAATAATCGATAACCTTCATTCTATGTATGTAGACCAGTGGGACTGGGAATTAGTGATCAAACCTGAAGATCGTACAGTTGATTTCTTTAAACAGACTGTTAAGAAGATTTATAAAGCTTTATTAGATTTAGATTTCTTAATGATTCGTCATTATCCACAGCTAGATAAGGGATTGTTACCAGAAAAGATCTTCTTTATTACAACACAGGAATTAGAAGATGTTTATCCTGATTTAACACCAAAGGAAAGAGAAAGAGCCATCACTAAAGCAAAGAAAGCTGTCTGCTTAATGAAGATTGGGGATACCCTAAAATCTGGCATCAAACATGATGGTCGTGCACCAGACTATGATGACTGGACACTTAATGGTGATATTCTTGTTTATCATCCTATTCTTGATGATGCATTTGAATTGTCTTCTATGGGTGTACGTGTTGATGCGAAAGCCTTAGAGGAACAGCTAAAGAAAGCCCATGCAGAGGAACGTACTGAACTTCCTTATCACCAGAATGTTTTAAATAACGTTTATCCATTAAGTATTGGTGGCGGTATCGGTCAGTCACGTTTATGTATGTTCTTCTTGAAGAAAGCCCATATTGGTGAAGTACAGGCTTCATTATGGGATGAAGATACAATGCGCATCTGCGAAGAAAATAAGATACATTTATTATAAAGTTCACTTACGTGAACTTTTTTTGATATAATGAGAGGGAAATTGGAGGAATGTTTATGAAAGATGGTTTTATTAGAGTTGCAGCTGGTTCTTTTAAAGTCTCTATCGCAAATGTGAAAAAGAATGCGCAGGAGATTATCCGTTTATCAAAAGAAGCCAACGCAAATCATACACAGGTTCTTGTATTAAATGAATTATGTTTAACTGGTTATACAATTGAAGATCTTTTCTTTCAGAAGAGAGTATTGAATGAATCAGAAACACAGCTTCAATATATTTTAGATGAAACAAAAGATCTCAATACAGTGATTGTGATTGGTATGCCACTTATCATCCGTAATGATCTTTATAATTGCGCTCTTGTACTACATAGAGGAGATATTCTAGGTGCTGTACCTAAGACATATATTCCTAACTATCATGAATTCTATGAAGGCAGACATTTCAAGAGTGGTCGTGATCTCGATGAATATATTACTTTATGTGATCAGGAAATTCACGTCACAACTGAACAGCTTTTTGAAGATGTAAATCATCCTTGGTTAAAGATCGGGGTAGAAATATGTGAAGATGTATGGGCACCTCATACACCAAGTACGGATGCATGTTTAAATGGAGCAACACTGATTGTGAATCCTTCTGCTTCTAATAACTTAACAGGTAAGAGTGATTATAGACGTAGCTTAATTAGTGCAACAAGTGCAAGACTTGTATGTGGCTATGTTTATAGTAATACGGGTGTGGGTGAATCAACAACTGATGTTGTATTCTCTAATCATCACCTTATTTATGAAAATGGTACATTACTTAAAGAATCTACTCAGTATTCTACAGGTTTAATCTATGCAGATATGGATTTAGAAAAGATTCATACAGAACGCATTGAAATGACAACATATGAAAGTGAAGATTATTTTGATACTGTACCATTTATGCTTGATGATGAAGAATTGGATTTAGATCGTTATTATGATCCTCATCCATTTGTACCAAGTGATAAAGAGAAACGTGCAGCACGTTGTGAAGAAGTATTCAATATCCAGACTCATGGCTTAATGCAGAGATTAGAAGCCGCTCATATTAAGAAAGTCGTTGTTGGTATGTCTGGAGGACTTGATTCTACTCTTGCCTTACTTGTTATGCATAAGGCTTATAAGATGTTAGGTCGTCCTGTATCAGATATTATTGCGGTCACAATGCCTTGTTTTGGTACAACAGATCGTACTTTAAATAACGCCTTAACACTTATGAAGGAACTAGAAGTCACTTCTATGACAGTCAATATCAAAGATGCCGTTAACCAGCATTTCAAAGATATTAATCATGACCCTGAAGTCCATGATGTGACTTATGAAAACTGCCAGGCACGTGAAAGAACACAGGTTCTTATGGATATTGCGAATCAGGCAGGTGGCATTGTCGTAGGTACTGGAGACTTATCAGAAGTTGCACTTGGATGGTCTACTTATAATGGTGACCATATGAGTATGTATGGTGTAAATGTTTCTGTTCCTAAGACACTTGTAAGATATCTTGTAGATTATGTATCTACTCTATATAAAGGAGAGGTATTAGAAGCCACATTACAGGATATTCTTCATACACCAGTCTCACCTGAATTGCTTCCTGCAAAAGATGGTGAAATCACTCAGAAGACAGAAGATATTGTAGGACCTTATGAATTACATGACTTCTTCCTTTATCATCATGCAAGATTCCATTATGAACCACAGAAACTATTACGTATTGCGATTCATACATATGGTGATAAATACGATGAAGCAACAATTAAGAAATGGTTAACACTATTCTATAGACGTTTCTTTACTCAGCAGTTCAAGCGCAGCTGCATCCCAGATGGACCTAAAGTTGGTTCAGTGGCTTTATCTCCTCGTGGAGATTTACGTATGCCTAGTGATGCAGATGTATCTATGTGGCTTGATGAGTTACGTTAAGATGAAGCTTTCCACTTATGTGGAAGGCTTTTTTTAATAACTCCACTATATAGGTGTTATAGACGCTGAACTTAATGCATGATTTTAGATGCAATGATATAATAGTACTAAAGTGCGAAAGGAGAATCACTATGCAGATTATTAAAGGGATGCGCCTCAATAAAAAACTCAATGAACTTGCAGACACCCTGCAAGGACCTGCTTATATCATTACAGAGAATACAGAATATGTAGAAGATCTATTCTTGAATAAGTATTCCTGCTTATTTGATATAGAGGTTCTTACATTGAAACAGTATGTTGATAAGATTTTGATTTCACATAAACAGTTTGCCCGTCATATTTATTCACAGGCAGATCTTGTTTTTATAATGCGTCATATTCTTTCTTGTCATACATTTAATACAATACAGTTTAGTTCTAATTCTTATGAGATGATTCTTGAACTCATTTCTACACTTAAGAAGATTCATAGAAATAATATAACTCTCGAACAGTTTTTCGAAGATACTTTATTAAGTAAAAAATGTGAAGATCTATATACGATTAATTCACTTATTGCAGGAGGATACTGGACAATTGAAGAGATGGTGGAAGATTTAATAGACGATTCTTTAAAGACACCTCTTTATATTATGAGTGATGATTATCCTCATATTGCATCCAAAGAGTTATTTAATAAGATAGACAATTATGTTCCAGTCACATTATTAGAAATGACAGAAACAGATGAAGTATTAAGTGAGTATGAAGATACTATTATTCATCACTTATTTGATAATATTGATGTACATGAAGTTGCGAAAGGACGTGTAATGAGTGGCGGGCATCCAATGCAGGAATGTATGAAGATTGCTTGTGACATTAAATCACGTATTGTGAATGAACAGCTGCAATATGAAGATTTTATGATCATCACCAACCAGACAAGTTATTCAGATTATTTAACTATATGTTTTGATGAACTCAATATTCCTGCCACATTATCAAAAAATGAAACATGTCATTATAATAGTGATTATCGTAAAATGTCTCGATCATTATCGAAATGTAAAGGACATACTTTTAAAGAAATTATTCAGTTCCTTCAGAAACAGGATATCAGTGCATCCATGATCAAGACTCTTGCTGCTTATCAATGTGATGATGAAATCAGTCCTGAAGAGTTTGATTTATTCCTCCAATGTATTATTCTAGGTAATAGAGTTACAAATAAGACAGGTGTTATTGTGACTTCACTTGAAAAAGGACTTACTGCTTCACCTAAACATATTTACTTAACAGGAATCAATGAAACATTCTTACCTTTAGAAATCAGTGATAAAGGATTCTTAATGGAGGAAGACTATAAGCAGTTTAATCCTCATCCTCTATTATTAGATGAACAGCTGCAGGTACATTATAAGCGTATTATACAGGTTCTTTTAAATCCTTATTTATCTTATACATTCTCTTACAGCAAGAAGAATATGGCTGCCAATGAATTGATTCCTTCTATTCTTATGTCACGTATAGATGATATCTTTAAGCTAGAACATATTAATCCTTCGCTTAATTTAATTAAGAATAACCTTTATTTAAATCAGTCACGTATTGATAATGACCCTATTAATCGTTTGATTGACCATTATAAGATGACAAGTAACCAGCCTGAGTTCATTAAAGATACTCAAAAGTTAGGAAAAGGAGTAAGTGTGTCTCGTTTAGAGACATATAATAAATGTCCTTTCTCTTATTACATCAAATATGGATTAAAGATTAATGAAAAGAGAGAGGATACTTTACAGTCAAGTGAACTTGGTTCTTTATGTCATTATTTAATGGAGAAATGTTTGGATGATGTATCTCTTGTGGATGAAGAAGCGAAACATTATATAGAAGAGAATCTGAAAGAGAAATATGATGATCATCCAATGAACCAATATTTTATTAATAATCTCATTGAAGATATGAAGATGACAATCAAGATTATTCAGAAGCAGTTAAAATATGGTAAATATGTACCTGTCGCAAAAGAAAAAGAAATATCTGGTGAAATTGGAGGCGTTCCTTTCTCAGGTATTATTGATAGAGTGGATGAATTCGAGAATATGGTACGTATTGTAGATTATAAGTCAAGTAAGAAGGAGATTGATTTCAATCTTGCGATACAGGGATTTAATATTCAGATGCTTGTTTATCTAGATATGTTATGTGAACAGGAGAATAAGGACCGTGCAGGTATGTTGTACTTCAATATGAAGAAACGTATGCTTGCACGTGAGGATGATTCATGGGGTACTAGTATTCAAAGGGAGATATTAAAAGAATATCGTATGGAAGGCTATATGGTGGATGATGGATCCACTAAATCTGTAAAGGCTCTTGGTGACTTCCCTGATCTTGTAACTCCTATCAGAGTTAAGAAATCTGGAGAATACTATAATGGCGCAAAAGTCATTTCTCCTGATGACTTGGATTCAATTATGAAATATGTTGAAAACCATATTTCTGAACTATATAAAAAGATTCATGATGGTTTAATCCCTATCCACCCTACTTTAATGGAAGGTGCACAGCCATCTAACGACTTCAAGGTATATCCATGTAACTACTGCCCATATAAGTCAGTATGTTTATTTGATGTATTTGAGAACGAAAATAGAATAATTGCGAAAGATATGTATAAGAAACTAAAAGGAGATGATGAGAATGCCTAAATACAATAAAGAACAGCAGGCTGCGATTGATTTAAGAGGAAAGACTATTCTTGTCAGTGCTCCTGCTGGTTCAGGAAAGACAAGAATTCTTGTAGCCCGTTTAATCAGTTTGATTGTGAATGATCATTATTCAATGGATCAATTTCTAGTATTAACTTTTACTAAAGCCGCAGGCAATGAAATGAAACAAAGATTAAATGTGTCTTTACATGAAGAAGCCATGGCTGATCATGATGAAGAAACATTAAGACACATTCAAGAACAGATTCAATTATTACCTCATGCCTATATCACAACATTTGATAGTTTCTGTAAGACTCTCTTGGAGAAATATGGTTATTTGATTGGTATCATGCCAGGATTTAAAGTCAATCCTTCACCTGATTTAATCAAAGATCAAGTATTAGATCAATGTTTAGAGAAGTGGGTCAAAGAACCACGTTTTCAGGATTATGCATCTCGTCATAATACAAAGAACGAGTTTAATGATTTAAAACAGACATTGATTGATTTTCAGAATATAACCAATTCTTTTGTGGACTTCCATCAGTTCCTTAATCAAGTCCATGAGAAATATTATAAATTTAAGTTTTTTGGAAAAAAACCGATTCTAGAAGGCATGGCAAAATTGTATCAAGATTGCTGTCTTAAGAGTTTGAGTGCTTATAATATTCTCTATCGTTTCTGTGAAAAACATGATATTACTTATTTCTTTGAAGCAGATGAAAATGCGAAACATCCTGCACCTGCCACTGCATTATATGATTATTATTCTGATTTATACAAGGCATTAGATATGCCAATGTCTTATACTGTACTAGACGGGCGTGTATCACATAAAATAGAAATGTCATCTATCAAGTGGAATGAACTCGGTGTAGATGATTCTGTTAAGAAACAATATACAAAATTAAAGGCCGATGTCACTGAACCTCTCAAAAAGTTAAAGAAGTATTTCTCTTTTACAGATAAATTCTCTGAGTATCTTACTTATTCTTATGTAGACATTTATTATTTACTTGGTAAAAATGGGCTGTTAGATCAGTTTAATCAGGCTTATAGCGAGGCAAAGAAGGCAAGAAATGAATTAGATTTCCATGATTTAGAAGAATATGCGACAAGACTTCTACAGCCTGATCTTCCTGTTGTAGAAAGATTGAATCATACATTAAAAGAAATCATGGTGGATGAATATCAGGACACCAACCAGATACAGGAGAACCTTGTCTTAAAGATTGCGAACTATGATGAACAAATTCCAATGTTTATGGTCGGTGATATGAAGCAGTCTATTTATCGTTTTAGACAGGCCGATCCTTCAATCTTCCAGCACAAGTTTGATACATTTACTAAACTAGAAGAGATGACAGAATATGATACAAATATTCGTATTGATTTAAAGTTTAACTATCGTTCTGAAAAAGTTGTATTGGATAGTGTCAATTATATCTTTGATTGTATTATGGATACAGCTGTAGGTGGGTTAGAGTATATCCATGGTGATAATGCGATTTTAAGATATGATTATGAAGCAAAAGGTACAACACTTTCAGAATTAAAAAAGAATCATGATTTTGATACAGATGTACTTATTTCTCATTATGAGAAACAAGGAGATTATACAAAATCTGAAGTAGAAGCACATATGGTTGCGCAGAAGATTATTCAGATGAGACAGGATACAGATTATAAGTATCATGATTTTGCGGTACTCATGCGTGCTACTACAGAATTTATTACTTATAAGAAGGTGTTTGAACGTTATCATATTCCTGTAAATATTACTTTATCCACTGGTTTATTTGAGTCTAATGAAGTCATCAGTATCATGACATTATTAAAGGCTTTGGTTAATCCATATGATGATATTGCGATGTTATCTGTATTACATAATAACTTCTTATTCTCTCACTTTACTGAGAATGAGTTATTAGAAATCAGAGATGCGAATGATCCTCTCTATATCAACCTCACACATCATACAAATAAGAAGGTACTTCATTTCTTAGAGGTGTTCGATGATTTAAGAAATACTGCCATGACATCTTCACCTTATGAGACATTAAAGAAGTGTTTAAAAGAAACAGGATACCAGGCTTTTGTATCCCAGCTAATGAATGGTGAACAACGTAGCGCAAACTTAGATATTCTATTAGAAACATTCCGTACAAATAAAGAATATCCTTATTTAAAGGATTACCTAGAATTATTAGATTCTTCTTCTAGCCAGGCCCCTGGCTTTATTGCGAGTGATGAGAATGATGCTGTAGAGTTTATGACTATTCATAAGTCTAAAGGGTTACAGTTCCCTGTTGTCTTTGTGAGTGCAATGCAGAAGAAGTTCAATTCATCAGATGAGAAAGCCGAAATTATTATTTCTCAGCATGATGGAGTGGCAGGCAGTGTTGCACGAAAAGAAAAGTCTCCTTTTGGAAAAATTCTATGTAAGTATGAGCATCCTTATTTAAAGATGTTGAAGATGTTCATTCGTCAAGAAACAGTGAATGAAGAAATGCGTATTCTATATGTTGCCTTAACACGTGCAGAAAAGAAACTCATCTTAACTGGTACAATTAAGGATGAAGAAGAAATTATTTCTATTGCCCGTAAGGTTCAGGCTAATGATACAGATCCTACTCTAATTAGGGGACAGGGTGTTGTATATAACCTAGCCATGCGTTCTACCAATAATTATTTAGACTGGGTTCTTATGGCTTTGTTAAGACATAAGGATTTCCAGAAGGATATAAGACAAGCGATTCCTGAAATTATTCCGTATCTTTCTTTAGATCGTTCTTCTTTTGAGGAACTAGAGAATGATGATACCTACTTAGCACGTTTCCATTGTGTCATCCAAGATAGCAGTGAAACAATAAACAGGATTCCTGCTTATGCGAAAATTAAGGCAACAAACCAATATCGTGCCTATAAGAAGTATTATGATTTTGAATATCCTTATCCTGTTGAACCTCGAAGTATGGCGGTAACAAGTATGGAAGAAATGAAGAATGATGATACACATTTTGATTTCAGTGATGAAGAAACACACTATCTTGCAACAGATAGAGGAACATTGGTACATAACTTATTGAGTTACTTCAATTTTAAAGAAGATGATCCTGAAGAGTTGATTCAATCACTCTATGAAAATCAGATGTTTGATGAAGAAGGACTCAAGGTCTTAAATAACTATCTTCCTCATATTAATGATTTTATAAACAGTGAAACCTATCAATTAATCAAGGAAGCTGATACTATTTATCAGGAAAAGGCATTTAGATATAAGGATGAAAATGGACTGATCGTCAATGGTATATTTGACTTAGTCTTTATCAAAGACAATAAAGTCTATGTACTAGACTATAAGACAGATAGAGTATCAAAAGATAACAGTGATGAAACTCTTATTGATCTCCATCGTACACAGTTGTCTTATTACTCTAAAGTACTTCAAGAAGTATTCCATACAAATGTACAGGCAATCATCTACTATCTTCATATCAATAAAGCAATTTACTTAATAGAGTAGACAAGAAACAATGTTAATATTGGAATTAATCATTATTTCTGCGCC
>NZ_UQGV01000055.1 GCF_900540665.1 uncultured Catenibacterium sp.
TTAGATAAAAATAAAAATATTTATAAATATACTATTAATCATATCAAAAAATATAATTTGATAAGAATGTGATGATTGAATGAAGGCTATAAAGAAAGTGATTTAAGGAAATAAAACCATTTTTTTCTTGAAAACCGCTCTTGTGCATACTATAATAATAACGTTGTCAGTGCCCTTGTGATGAAATTGGTAGACATAGCAGACTCAAAATCTGCCGGCTTCAAACCCGTACCGGTTCGAGTCCGGTCAAGGGCACCAACTATTGATGATTAAGCTGGGATATATTCTCAGCTTTTTTTGCGCATAAAAAAAGGAATAGGCTACTATTCCTCACTAAATAATACTTCTTCTACAATGGCTGCAGCATCTTTAATACAGTCTGGACAAGTTCTTAGCATCTTGCCTGTTTCTACACCTTTTAACACTTTACATGTAGTTGTAGAATTCTTTTCTTTAAATTTCTGCATGATTTCTCTAGATAACTTATAAGTACTTGCTTTACTATCTGGCTTACCTAGATTGCCTGTACTATTCTTACATCCTGCAAGAAGACATGCACCAGTAATAGCACCACAAGTACCCTCCATGCAACCTACACCTAGACCTAATCCTTCAGCAACCTTAAACATTGTTTCTTCATCCATACCTACAAGATCACAATAAGTACATGCAACTGCCTGTGCGCAGTTATATCCCTTATCATGTCTTTTAATAGTTTCATCAATACGTGTCATATCCTTTACCTCCACTCACAACTCAATAGATGATCATTATAAATGCCAATCGCCTGCAAATAGCTATAAATAATCACAGGACCAACAAACTTGAAGCCACGTTTCTTTAAATCTTTAGATATCGTAGTAGACAGTGCATCACTTGCAGGAATCTCTTTTTCATCTGTATAGCGATGATCAATCACCTTAAAATCTACAAAAGACCAGATATAATGATCAAAACTGCCAAACTCTTCCTGTATGCTTAAAAAAGCTTTCGCATTGACTATAATACTATTGATTTTCAAACGATTATGAATAATACCTTCAGCTTCATAGAGAGATTCTATTTTTTCATTAGAATAGGATGCAATCTTGTGATAATCAAAATCATTGAATGCCTGCTTATATGCTTCTTCTTTCTTTAAAATAGTATCCCAGGATAATCCAGCCTGCATGCCTTCAAGAACAAGCATCTTGAATAACATTCTTTCATCATGTGTTTCTTTACACCATCGATCATCATGATATTTAATTGCTTCTTTACTTTTAGCCCATGAACATCTCATTGAATGACCTCCTTTTCACATTGTAGCATATCCAAAGTAGTCAACACATCTATTTTTTTGTATAATAGTTCAGAAAGGACGTGAATTTATGGAACAATTTGATGCCCGTATGAAGTTTTTATTAAAAGATGAATATGATGACTTTAAGAAGGCTTTATTAGAAAAGCCGGTTAAAGGTTTATATTTAAATAGAAATAAGAAAAATGTAGAAAGGGTATTGGAAGAACAGTATATTGAACATCATCCTATTGTAGAAAATGGTTATCTCTATGATGAAAACTATCATCCGGGAAGAAGTGCTTATTTTCTTGCAGGACTCTATTATATCCAGGAACCAAGTGCTATGCTTGTAGCAGACGCATTACCTATTGAACCTGATGATTTTGTGTTAGATATGTGTGCGGCTCCAGGAGGTAAAAGCTGTGAGATTGCATCTCGATTAACAGGGGAAGGTGTATTAATTGCGAATGATATAGAAGCTGCTCGTGCACGCATTTTAAGTGAGAATATCGAACGTTTTGGATTAGACAATACAATTGTCACAAATGTAGATCCAATGTGCTTCACAAAGCAATTTCAGGAAGCATTTGATAAGATCGTCTTAGATGCACCATGTAGTGGAGAAGGGATGTTTAGAAAACTTGAACAGGCTGTCGATACATGGAGTGAAGAGAAGGTATTAGAATGTGCGCATATACAGAAGAACCTTTTAAAGGGTGCCTATGACATGTTGAAACAGGGTGGTATGGTTATCTACTCTACATGTACTTACTCATATGAAGAAAATGAAGCAATGGTTCATTATGCCGTTGATGAACTTGGCTTTGAATTACTTCCTCTTAGTAAATCTCATGGTTTATGTCCAGGTGTTGATCTAGATGAAGTAGTAAGATGTTATCCTCATCATTATCGTGGAGAAGGGCATTTTATCGCCTTGTTAAGAAAGCCTGGAAACAATCCAAGAAAACAAGTACGTACAATAAAACCATCAGTTAATTCAGCTGATTTAAAAGTTTTAAAAGCCTTCTATCAGGATAATCTCAATAAGAAAGTACCTTCATACATAATAGAAAATAATGGACACCTCTATGCCATCAAAAAGAACTTTCCAGAATTAAAGGGAATCAGAGTATTACGTAACGGACTCTATTTAGGTGAAATAAGAAAGAATAGATTTATTCCAAGTTATTCTCTCGCCTTAACTTTGACTAAAGAGGATGTAAAAAGAAGTTATGACTTTCCATGTGAGAGTGAGGAAATCAAGAAGTATATC
Organism: uncultured Catenibacterium sp.; assembly: GCF_900540665.1. Classification (GTDB taxonomy): domain Bacteria; phylum Bacillota_I; class Bacilli_A; order Erysipelotrichales; family Coprobacillaceae; genus Catenibacterium. Next base: position 2,556 of record NZ_UQGV01000055.1, read on the forward strand.
CATGGTGAAACATTAGAAGGAACAGGAAACAAAGGATTTGGTGTGATCTTTGTAGATGGTTATCCACTTTCTTTCTATAAAGAAAGCAATCAGGTTAAAAACTTATTTCCTAAGGGACTCAGACGATGAACCGTTATTTTAGTTTGCGTGATGAAGTATTACATTTTTTAGATGAAAAGAGCCATGGCTATTATAAAAGAGAGGCAATAGCACATATGTTTCAAGTAGAAACACTATGCTTATTACTCGCAAAAGAAAGAAATCTGGATGAAGAGTTATGTGCTGTCATCGGTCTTCTTCATGATCTAGCGGTGCCTATCTATTCTTCTAGTTTTCAGCATGCCACTCGTTCAAGTGAATTGGCGAAAGAACTTCTTGGTCCAATATTTAGTGGTGAAGAAAAAAATATCATTTTTACTGCAATTAGTAATCATTCACACAAGGAACGCATAGATGATGCTTATAGTGAACTGATTAAAGATGCAGATTGCTGGAGCCATTTTCTTGAAAAGACAGTTTTAAAGCACGAAGAATCAGAAAGGTTGAAACTTCTTAAGATTATGTGAATTTTCATATGGGTTTGGGTTTTAAAAAGAGTTGTGTTATAATTATGTGTGCGTAAAGGAAGGTGATTATGTGAAAAGAGGACATAAAGTTGTATCATTTCTTATTGCTGCTGCAATGATTACACCGCTTGCTTTATCAAACGTGAATACAGTTGAGGCAGCTAATAAATTTGAAGGTCAGGAAACAAAGTATTATAAGCTTTGTGCATCTAAGACAATTACTCATTCAAATCAGAATACTTGTAAAGAGTTTAATAAATACTTAAAGACAAAGAGTGCAAATTTAAAAAGTGAGATCAGCAGTAAACAGAATAGCGTTGATAGTGCAAAGCTATCTATTGCAGATGCAGCAGATAAGATCAATAGCTTAAATAGTCAGATTGATGAAGCTAATCAGAAGATTGCTTATATGAATACTGCAATCACAAATGCAGAAAACAATCTAAATGAAAAGAAGGCTTTATTAAAGGATAGAATTTATTCTATGCAGAGTCAGATGAATTCTAATGCTTATGTTGATTATTTATTCAATGCAAGTTCATTCTCTGATTTCTTCTCAAGAGCAGCGACTCTTAAGGATTTAACTGCTTATGAAACAGATTTAATGAATGAAATCAAGGAAGAGCAGAAACAGCTAGAAGTACAGAAGCAGACACTTGTTGATACTCAGACTGCATTAAATGCGCAGAAGAGTCAGGCTGAAGAATTACAGAAAACATTAGTAGCTAAACTTGAAGCTGAACAGAAGGCTTTACAGGATAAGCAGAGTGATTTATCTGATAATGAAAATAGTATTGGTACAATTGCACAGAACTTAGTTGAATTAAATAAAGCATCAGAAGAGTCTAAGGTCAATGGTGTTACTCAAGCTACACCAAATAAGAACAATGGTTCTTCAAATAATGGCGGTTCTTCTAATAATGGAGGATCATCAAACAACAATGGGTCATCAAGCAATGGTGGAGGAAGCACAACACCAACACCTAGTCCAGATCAATCTTCAAGAGGACTTGCGATTGCGAATAAGGCATTAACACGTCAGGGTTATATGTATTCATGGGGTGGATGTCACTCTATGAGCCAGATTGCGAATCCTAACTGGACTAAGTTTGACTGTTCAGGTCTAGTTAACTGGGCTCATTATCAGGCTGGTGTGAATATTGGATCAAATACGACTAAAACATTATGCAATGTAGGAACACAGGTGGATCGTGGTTCTATGCAGGCTGGTGATATTATCTTATTCAGTTCAAATGGTTCCTATTCTGGTGTACACCATGTAGGTATCTATATTGGTGGTAACCGTATGGTTCATGCTCCTTCAAGTGGTAAACCAGTACAGGTTGCAACATTAGGAATTAACTATTGGCAAAAAGAATTCTACCAGGCTAGAAGATGTTATTAAAAGGAATGCACAGGCATTCCTTTTTTTGTGTGTAAATAAAAAAACGGTTATTAACCGTTCTTCTTTTTTAAGATGACTTTTGTAACGATGATGATTAAAACTAATACGATCGCAGATGAAATATAGAAAGTATTCATTAGTGGTGGTTTGCTGAACCACTTAGTAGAATCTGCAATCATACGTGCAGCTAAGGCGATTGAGTAACCAGTAGAAGCAGCACCTACTAAAGCAAGCAATGCTTTGAATAATTTTCCTGTAACTTCAGTAAATAAAATTGCGATTGCAAGAGTACATAACGCAATGAATGTATAAATGACTAATTGCATCGGGGAAACCTCCTTTTCACACTTAGTAAAAGATATCATAAAATCTATATTTTTGCAATGTGTTCTCATAATTAAACAGTAATATGTAAATTATGTGAAAATGTGAGATAATGAGGGTGGAGTGTGGACAAATAATGTCCTGTTTGGTACTATTATTCGTGATAAAGGAAGAGGTAAAAAATTATGAGAAGAAAGAGAAATTATAATTATTCTCCTTACAGTCGTCGTAGAAGAATAAGATGGGATAATGTCTTAAAGGTAGTTATTCCTGTAGTTGTAGTACTTGTATTAGTGATCACATTTAATTTTTCACGTATTAGATTGGCTATGAAGGGTTATTCATGGTCTCAGCAGTCTGCTGTATTAAAACTAACAAGTGATAAAGTAAAGATTGTGATTGGTGATGATTACTTAGATCATATTGATTCATGGCTAAAACATTCTAAGGATGTAAAGTATTATGCTGATTTTGAACAGTATCAGTCGCTTCATAAGAAGATGAAGGCTGCTGATGTAGTAGATACATTATCACCAATGTTAGATGACCAGATTCCTTCTTTAAAGAAGAATGGGTATACTGAAAAACAGATCTGGACAATCTTAAAAACAGCTGATAGTGATGATCTAGATTATATTCTAGATAAAGGCTATAGCTATAATACAATGAAGAATTATATGGCTGTTTCTGGTTTTAAATTCAAGGATATGGATAAATATGAAGAAGCTTATAAATCAAGTAAGAATTATAACTATGCTGTATTAAGTACGTCTTATCCATTTATTGGAGATTCTACAAAAGAAGCAACAAGACATACAATTACAAATCCAGCTCGTTACACTACACTTGTAAAGAAAGGCTTATATCTCCCTTCAGATTATAAACCAACTGATCTAGTGACACCTGATGAGAAATATATTACTAAAAAGTGTGATCATCCAAAACTTAGAAAAGAAGCTTATAAAGCATTCCTTGCTATGCGTAAAGCAGGTGAAAAGGAAGGCTACTACATTATGATTAATAGTGGTTATCGTTCTTATAGTGAACAGAGTGAAATCTATAAGGAATATAAACAGAAGTGGGGAGAACTTTATGCAATCCAGCACGTTGCTTTACCTGGCGCAAGTGAACACCAGACTGGTCTTGGTATCGATATGAGTTCTGAAAGTGTAAATGAAGGTAAGAGACTTGTATTTGGTGATACATCAGAATATAAATGGGCATGTAAAAATGCTCATAAATATGGCTTTGTATTACGTTTTGCGGATGGTACTTCTAATATTACAGGTATCACACAGGAACCTTGGCATTTCCGTTATGTAGGTAAAAAAGCTGCTAAGATCATGTATGAAAATAACTGGACATTAGAAGAATATTGTCTTTATACAGGAGACCTTCCTGCATTAAAATCTTAATTAATCCGGCATGTGCCGGATTTTTTTGAAGGAGAGAAGAATTATGTTGAGTATGGTAGAATATGTTTATGAACGTATGCATACATATGAAAATCTAGAAATAGGTATAGATTTCACAATGGGTAATGGTCATGATACAAAGGCTTTAATTGAATGCTGCAGGGATGTATATAGTTTTGATATACAAGAAGAAGCACTAAAACATACAAAAGAACTAGTGGGAGATCAAGCACATTTAATATGTGATTCTCATGAGAATTTTGATCATTATGTTGAAACGTTTGATATTGGTGTTTTTAATCTAGGTTATTTACCTGAAGGAAATCATAACATTACAACAACACTTGATATCACTCAAAGAACTCTCATTAAGGCTATTGAACATATGAAGAAGGTCATCTTTATAACTTGTTATATTGGACATCCTCAGGGTAAAGAAGAAGCTTTATGGATTGACCATTACGTATCTCGATTAGATACGCATACATTTAATGTATCAAGTTTTAAGATGATGAATAAAAAGAATGCACCTTATGTGATAGAAATAGAGAGGAAATAAGAATGAAATATAAAGCACTTATTTTTGATATTGATAATACTTTAGTTAATACTCTTGATATGAATATGATTCCATTACAGAAGATTATTAAGGAAGAAAAAGGAGAAGAATGGACTTTAGAAGAAGTGTATCATTTTGCATCTTATCCAGGTATGAAAGTCATGGAAGAACTAGAAGTTCAGGATCCTAAAGAAGTTTATGCAAGATGGGTAAAATATGTTAATGAGTATCAAGCAAGTCCATATGAAGGAATGGATGACGTGTTAAAGACACTGCATGAAAAGTTGAGATTTAGCGTTGTCTCTTCTAAGAATAAGAAGCAGTATGATATTGATGTTGTTTCTTTAGGACTTGATGATTATATGGAAGTCGTTGTATTAGAAGATGATACTTCAAAGCATAAACCTGATCCAGAACCATTATTATTATGTATAGAACGCTTAGGATTAAATAAGGAAGATATTATTTATATTGGAGATGCCTATTCAGATCTTCTTGCTTCAAGAAATGCAGGCATTGATTTTGCCTTCGCAAAATGGGGCAGTGTAGAAAGCAAAGATATGAGTGATTCTGACTATATTCTAGAGAAGGTAGAAGATTTATTAAGACTCCTTTAAGTGTTATAATGTAACACAAGGAGATGATAGTGATGAAGATAATCGCATTTACAGGTGCGGGAATATCTAAACAGAGTAATATTCCTACATTTATGGAAAGACCTGATGTCAGAGAAAAACTATTTAGAAGTTATGCTCAAAGACATCATGAAGAATACAATGAAGTTATTAGACAATTAAAAAAGAATATGAATTGTGCAAAACCAAATGATGCACATTATGCCTTGGCAGAGTATCATATTCCTATTATCACAATGAATATTGATGGATTACATAGACTTGCTGGAAGTGATGCATTAGAACTACATGGTGGTTTACCTGAAGATGATGAAATGGATATAGCTTATTCTTTATACAATAAGCCAGTTCTTTATGGTGATCCAGCACCAAACTATCAATTAGCCTATGAGATGGTTTATACATTACAACCAGGAGATATATTTTTAGTAGTTGGATGTTCTTTCCATACTGGTATATCTGTTGATTTAAGAGAAGTCGCTAAGTCTAGAGGTGCACGTATTATTGAGATACAAGAAGATGCAGCACATAATGTAAGAAAAGTATTGGAAGAATTATTAAATAATAATTAACTATTTAATATAAAAAAGAAATGGAGGAATTATTGATATGCAAATACCGTTGTTATTATGTGCGATTTTATTTATAGTTATTTCTATTTCTTTATATTTTGGAAAAGGTTTAAATATGATTGCTGGATATAATGATTTAAGCCAAGGTGATAAAGAGAAAATAAATAGGATAAGATTATGCAGGATGTTGGCGGTAACACTTGATATCACTGCGATCATTTTAATATTAGGTGCGTATTCTATTATTAGTATAAATGATACAATGATTTTAGGTGTTATCCTACTAATTGTAGGAACTGTATTGAGCAATGTTGTTTCCAAAAATAAGTGAATCAATTGCTATAAAAATATTGGGAGAATTAATGAAAGGAAGATTGATTAATGGGCTCGATTTTAATTAAACCACATCATTTTATTGATGTTATTAAATTATATGGATCGGGGATAGATAGATTTGTTCCTGATGAAAAAATGGGACATGATTTTTATAGGGTTGCTAATGAAATTATTGAAAACCCATCTGTTGATTTAAAATTAACAATCGGTGGAGATGACATTTGTAAACCTTGTAAAAAGTATCATGAACAATGTGTTGATCCATTAACGCATATACAAGGATATACTAGTAAAGATGTTTATAATAAAACTTTAGATAAACGAATTATAAAATTATATAACTTAAATGATGAATATTATACTGCAAAACAATTATGCTCTATAATTCAAAATAATAAAGAATATATCTTTGAAGTTTGGGATGAAGAAGATGATGAAGTAACACAAAAAAGATATGAATTATTTTTACAAGGGGCTTATAAATTTTTAGATAACATTTAAAGAATAAAATATAGGAAGATGTGATTGAATTGTCAAAAAAGGAAAAAGCTTATTTTCATTTACCGGGATTATTTGAATTCTATGAACTATATAAAGTCTTTTTACCATTATTCTATCATCATCGTGAATACTTTTATGACTGGTGTGAAATAGGTTCTATTTATGGTGCTCCAATGGACTGCTTATGGGGTGGAGGAAGATTAGGAGAAGGAGAAGATAATCCTCGTGAGGTATTAGACCTGATGAAGACATATCATATTTCTGCAAGACTTACTTTTAGTAACTCTATGCTAGAAGAAGAACATCTCTTAGATCCTAAATGCAATACATTATGTAGATTATTTAATGAAGCAGGCAACAATGGTGTGATTGTACACTCTGATCTCTTATTACACTATCTAATGGAGAAATATCCACACCTTTATTTTGTCTCTTCTACTACTAAAGTCATCACTGACTTTAATCAATTCGAAGAAGAATGTAGAAGAGAAGAATTCCGTTATGTTGTACCTGATTTTCGTTTGAATAAGCAATTTAAATTATTATCTACAATCAAGCAGAAGGATAAAGTAGAATTCTTATGTAATGAATGCTGTTATGTAGGATGTCAGGATAGAAAGAAATGTTATGAAACGGTGAGTTTACAGAATTTAGCTAAAGATATACCTGATCATATTTGTCATGCACCTCATGCTCAACAAGGCTATCGTTTCTCTCGTGCCATGCATAATCCTTCGTTTATTAGTATTGAAGACATACAGTCTATTTATAGACCATTAGGTTTTACACAGTTTAAGATAGAAGGTAGAAGTCTAGGCAGTGCTCTTGTATTAGAGTTTCTGTTATATTATTTGGTTAAGCCAGAATATTCAATTCATGTGAGAGAAGAAATCTATCTCGATAATATGCTTGATCTCTTTTAGGTGCTATAATGAATAAGAAAGAGAGGTTTCATATGAACGCATTAAAAGTAATGGAATTTGCGAAAGAACTGCTTTTAATTGATTCTCCTACAGGATATACAAAAGCAGTCATTGATTTTTATGAAAAGGAAGTAAAAGCCTTAGGTTATGAAACGATGCATACCAATAAAGGTAATCTGATTATTAAGGTACCTGGTATGAAACATCATACAAAGGCATTATGTGCTCATGTTGATACTTTAGGCTTAATGGTAAGAAGCATCAAAGAAGATGGTACGCTAGCATTTACTTTAGTAGGAGGCCCTATTGTTCCTACACTAGATGGTGAATATTGTAAAATAGTAACAAGAGATGGAAGAACTTATACAGGAACAATTCTTTCTAATTCTCCAAGTGCACATGTCTACGATGATTCTAAGAATGCCCCTAGAACTGATATGACAATGCATGTACGTATTGATGAATGTGTGTCATCTAAGAAGGAAGTAGAAGAATTAGGTATCATGCCAGGCGATTATATCTGTATTGATCCTAAAACAACAATTACTCCAAGCGGCTTTATTAAATCTAGATTCTTAGATGATAAACTCAGCGTAGCTATTCTATATGGCTTATTAAAGACAATGAAGGAAGAATTCATTATTCCTCATGATACTTGGTATTTCTTGATTTCTACTTATGAAGAAGTAGGACATGGATGTTCTTATATTCCAGAAGAAATTGAAGAGGTTATTGCAGTGGATATGGGATGTATTGGTAAAGACTTGAGCTGCACTGAAAGAGATGTTTCTATCTGTGCGAAGGATTCTAGTGGTCCTTATGACTATCAGATGACAACAACACTTATCAATCTTGCGAAAGATAATGAATTATCTTATGCAGTTGATATTTATCCGTTCTATAGCTCTGATGTCTCTGCATCTTTAAGAGGTGGCCAGGATATTAGAGGCGCATTAATAGGTCCAGGTGTGGCTGCAAGTCATGGTATGGAACGTTCACATGTGGATGCAGTAGAGAACACATTGAAGCTGTTAATTGCTTATATGACAAAAAAAGACTGATGCTTATTGCATCAGCCTTTTTCTTTTATGATGATTATTCAACTACTGTAACGTTAGCTGCCTGTGGTCCACGATCGCCTTCAACAACGTCAAATTCAACAGTCTGGCCTTCTTCTAGAGTCTTGTATCCATCAGCGTTGATTGCAGAGAAATGAACAAAGATATCTTTGCTCTGTCCTTCTACTGTAATGAATCCATAACCTTTTTCAGCCTTAAACCATTTTACTTTACCTGTCATCTGACATACCTCCTGTAAATTGCAATACATCAAGCAACTTTATTATAGGCTTTTGCAATCGATAGTGTACTACTGATAAAAAACCAATACAAAATGTCCTGTGTAACTGCTATATATATCATATCACATGTGTAAAATAATAACAAGAAAAATGGAAATTCAAGACGTAATATGTTATGCTTTTTTTGTTGACAAAGAATAGAAAATTCTTAGAATAATGGAGATGGGGTGTAATGATATGATGAATAAATATGCTGAATTGATAGTGAAAAAAGGCGTTAATCTTCAAAAAGGTCAGAAACTTGTTGTCACTGCTGATGTTGAATGTGCTTCTCTTGTGAAAGCAATTGCGAAAGAAGCCTATAAAGCAGGAGCTCAGGATGTAATTGCCCATTATGTAGATGAAGATATTACAAGACTTAGATATGAACATAATGAGGTTGATTACTTCAAAAATGTGCCTGATTATCTTGTGGAGTTACGTAATAAGTATGCTTTAGAACATGCGGCTGTAGTCACTATTACATCAGAAAATCCTGATGGATTTAAAGGAATTGATCCTTTAAAGATGGCAACATACAGTAAAGCAATGCATGAACAGGCTAAGACATTCTATGATCATTTAGATCTAGGTATTGACCGCTGGTGTATTGTTGGAGCACCTTCTCTTAAGTGGGCGAATAAGGTATTTCCTGATATGAATAATCAGGAGGCTATAGAAGCCTTGTGGAAAGCTATTTATCATGTATGTTATGTAGATACAAAAGATCCTTTAAATGCCTGGGAAATGCATCGTGCGTCTTTTGAAAAACGTGTTAAGACACTTAATGAGATGGCTATTGACTACTTACATTATACAAATAGTCTAGGAACTGATTTAAAAGTATATATGAATAAAGATTATTTGTTTGCAGGTGGAGGAAGTTTTACAACTGATGGAGTTTATTCTTTCCCTAATATGCCTACAGAAGAAATCTTCACTTCTCCAGACTATCGAAAGACAGAAGGTATTGTTTATTCTTCATTACCACTTAACCATGGTGGTTCACTCGTTAATGATTTTTATATTCGATTTAAGGAAGGTCGTGTTGTAGACTTTGATGCTAAGACAGGTAAAGATGTACTTGCAAGCATCATTGATACTGATGATGGGGCTCATTATTTAGGTGAAGCAGCACTCGTACCTGTTGATTCTCCTATATCAGAAATGGGGCTATTATTCTATAACACATTATTTGATGAGAATGCAGCATGTCATCTTGCTCTTGGAAAAGGCTTTAATGAATGTATTAAGGGCGGTTATGAGATGACTAAAGAAGAATTATATAAACATGGTGTCAATGATTCATTCACACATGTTGATTTTATGATTGGGACAAAAGACCTTGACATTGAAGCTGTTACTAATGATGGAAAAACAGTGCAGATCTTCAAGAATGGTCGATTCGTAATTTAAGGAGGCTATATGTCAGAATTTGTAGATAAAGTAAGTAAACGTCGTACGTTTGCGATTATTTCTCACCCGGATGCTGGTAAAACAACATTAACAGAAAAGTTCTTATTATATGGTGGAGCTATTCAGGAAGCCGGTATGGTTAAGGGTAAGCAGAATATGCGTCATGCAGTCAGTGACTGGATGGAAATTGAAAAACAGAGAGGTATTTCTGTTACATCTTCAGTATTACAGTTCAATTATGATGGGTTCTGTATCAATATTCTAGATACTCCAGGCCATCAGGACTTCTCGGAAGATACATATCGTACATTGATGGCAGCTGACTCAGCGGTCATGGTTATTGATGCATCTAAGGGTGTCGAAGCACAGACACGTAAGTTATTCAAGGTTTGTGCAATGAGACATATTCCTATCTTTACTTTCATTAATAAGATGGATAGAGAAGCAAAAGACCCTTATGAATTAATGGAAGAAATTGAACAGGAATTAGGTATGGATACATGTCCTGTTAACTGGCCTATTGGATGTGGTAAACAGTTTAAAGGTGTTTATGAAAGAGAATCTAAGAAAGTGATTCGTTTCGTACCAGTACAGGGTGGTAAGAAGGAAGTACAGGAAATCATTACTGATTATGATGATCCTGAATTAATTAAAGAAATCGGTGAAGATTATTATGCGACTCTTCAGGATGATGTGGAATTACTAGATGGTGCAGGTGCAGAATTTGATCTAGAAAGAGTACATCGCGGAGAATTATCACCAGTATGTTTTGGTAGTGCCTTAACTAACTTCGGTGTAGAACCATTCTTACATCATTTCTTAGATTACTCTATGCCTCCTCAGCCAAAACAGAGTGATGATGGACCAATTGATCCATTCAATGAAGATTTCAGTGCATTTGTATTCAAGATTCAGGCAAACATGAATAAAGCACATAGAGATAGAATGGCGTTCATGCGTATTACTTCTGGTAAATACATTAAGGGTATGGAAGTATTCCATATGCAGGGAAATAAAAAGATTAAATTAAGTCAGTCTAAACAGTTAATGGCTGATGACCGTGAAGAAATCCAAGAAGCGTATTCTGGAGATATCATCGGTGTTTTTGATCCAGGTATTTTCTCTATTGGTGATACAATCTGTACACCTAAGCATAAGTTCAAGTTTGAAGGTATTCCTACATTCGCTCCTGAACATTTCGCGCGTATCCGTAATACAGATACAATGAAGCGTAAACAGTTCGTTAAGGGTGTAGAACAGATTGCTCAGGAAGGGGCTATTCAGATCTTTACTGAAATCGGTGGTTCTATGGAAGAAATCATCGTAGGGGTAGTAGGTGTCCTTCAGTTTGAAGTACTTGAATATCGTTTAAAGAACGAATATAACGTAAATATTAAAAGAGAACCTCTTGGATATCAGTTCATCAGATGGATTGACAATGAAGAAGTGGATCTATATAGCTTAAACTTATCTTCAGATACAAAGAGAGTACAGGATTTAAGAGGAAAGTATTTATTACTCTTCTCAAATCAGTGGGGAATCAACTGGGCTACTGATAAGAATAAGGAATTAGTATTATCAGAGTTCTCTAAAAACTAATAAAAAAATCTACGTTATTGGTGGACGCTTTTGTACTTTGTAGTCTATCTGGCATGTTTCTTCTTTATTGAACATTTCATGCCAGTGACGCAATATCATGTTATTTCTACACCAATAGATCATATGATTCCATTTAATGAGTGGTTTGTTTTCTTTTATATCAGCTGGTTTGGGTATATCTTCTTCTCTTTCTGGTATTTCTTTTTCAAAGATAAGAAAGAATACTTGCAGATGATTACATTCCTATTTACCGGTATGACACTCTTTATAGTGGTATCAGTCATCTATCCTAATGGTTTAGATATTAGACCAAAACAATTAGGTGATAATAATGTTGCGTTAATACTTGTTGATTTGCTTTATAAGATTGATACACCAACCAATGTATTGCCTAGTATTCATATCTTTAATTCTATTGGTATGTGTATGGCTTTTAGCAAATCAAAGCATGCAACTGGTATTATGAAGAAGGGAACTATAATTCTTACAATAGGGATTATTATCTCCACTTTCTTAATCAAGCAACATGGAATTATTGATGCACTTTCTGCGGTTGTGTTATCAATCATTCTTTATGTAATTGTCTATAAGAAAAATACTTATTTATTAAAAAGAAAATCTTAAAAGTTCATGGGTCATCATGAACTTTTTCTATTGTCGAAAATATAATAATCATTTCCTTGGATTATAGTTTTTGTGTTAGAATACCAACAGGGAGTGATATTGATGAAAATATTAGCTGCGTTTGATTCTTTTAAAGAAAGTATGACTGCATATGTTGCAGGAGAAGCAGTACAGAGAGCTTATCATAATGTGCATATATGCCCTTTGGCTGATGGTGGTGAAGGGACAATGGAAGTCATGAATAGTTATCTACATGGTGATATTCATGAGATAGAGGTAGCGGGTCCTTTGTTTAAGACAGTTCACGCTAAAGTTGCTCTCGTAGATGATCTAGCTATTATAGAAAGTGCACAGGCATGTGGACTGGATTATTTAACGGAAGAAGAAAAGAATGGAACAGAAGCGACTTCTTATGGTGTAGGAGAAATGATGAAGTATGCGTATGATCAGGGGGCTAGACGTTTTCTTCTGACTTTAGGTGGAACTGCCTGTAATGATGGCGGTATGGGCTTATTAAGCGGTATGGGTTATGGCTTTTTTGATCAGTTTGATCAGAGAGTGCCGATGAATGCTAGAGGCTTAGAAACACTTGATCATATTAAAAAGACGCGTCTTGATTTATCAGATATAGAGGTAGAAGGAGCATGTGATGTTTCTAATCCTCTTTGTGGTAAAGAAGGAGCAACTTATGTTTTTGGCCCACAAAAGAAGGTAAAAGATTTAGAAAAGACAGATCAAGCCATGAAGCATTATGCTGATATAATGAGTGAATTAGTTGGAAAAGATGATTCATATACACCTGGTGCAGGAGCAGCAGGAGGTATGGGTTATGCCATAGTGACAGGACTTAATGGTCAGCTTGTGACTGGATTTGATGCAGTGAGTCGTACAGTTCATCTAGAAGAAGCAATCCAGCAAGCAGATATTATTTTTACTGGTGAAGGAAAGATGGATCATCAAACATTATATGGCAAGACACCATTGGGTGTATTGCGTTTAGCACAGAAATACAACAAGCCTGTTATTGCATTTTGTGGAAAGTGTGAAGATAAAGATGTATTACTCGAAGCAGGATTTGAGGATGTGCGCTGTATTAATCATACGGATGAACCTCTTTCTGTATTATTAGAAAAAGGTCCACAGTATTTAGAAGAAGAAGTGAGACGTTATCTGGAGGAAAAGAATGTATAAGGTTACAAAAGATGAATTACTATTAGATTCTCTTGTGGAGCATACTCGTAAGAAGAGAAATGATTGTAAGAGCTTATTGAAATATAAATCAGTACAGGTGAATGGCGAAGTACAGACATATCATGCTTTTGAATTACATCCAGGAGATGAAGTAGAAGTAGGTAAGAAGATAAATCTGCCTTTTGAACTTCTTTATGAAGATGATGACATGATAGTCATTAATAAGCCTTCAGGGCTTGTGAGTGAAGAGACACGTAATAATAAATATCAGACAGCTTTTTATATGGTGCTGGAATATTGTCGTAAAAAGAGACAGCAGTGTTATCTTGTCCATCGTTTAGACCAGGATACTTCTGGTGTACTTATGTTTGTGAAGAATAAGAAGCTTTATCAGGAATTAACTCATAACTGGAATAAGTATGTTAAAACAAGAGGATATGTCGCGATATTAGAAGGACAATGTCGTAAGTCAGGTACAATAAAGAATCATCTTGTAGAAGATAGACAGTTAAAGATGCGTATTGCGAAAGAAGGACAATTGGCTATTACGCACTACAAGCCATTAGAAGTATCTAAAGATTATACAATGATGGAAGTATTCTTAGATACAGGACGTAAAAATCAGATTCGTGTTCATATGGCTTCTTTGAATCATCCTATTATTGGCGATAAGAAATATGGCGCACGTACAAATCCTTTAAAGAGATTAGGTCTACATGCACATGAATTTGCATTCACACATCCTTTTACGCATAAAACAATGACCTTTAAAGCACCGCTTCCTTCTTCTTTTACACAGATGTTTAAATCTTCCAAAAGATAGAGTGGAGGATAAACGATGAAGCATAGTAAACTGATTAGTCAAATTATTGTACTTGCGGTATGTGTTGTTGCGGTCTTTTTGGGGTTGAAACTTAGAGACAAAATCAGACTACAGAAGGAAGTTGTCTTGAATGTGAGTGTACATCCTTATGGCCTTATGGATGAAAAAGAAACATATTTAGTGGCCACACAGGTATACTTTCCTAAGGCTATTGATATGTCTCAGGCAAGTTTTACTGTAGGTGATTTTAGTCAGCTTGGTGAAGTGAACGAGACACTTTCTAAAGATAAGACTTTAACTGAAGATTATTATAATAGTAAGGTGTTGCTTGAAAAGAATACACGAGTCATGATTGATTACAAGATTGTGCAGATGGAACGCCCGATGAATATAGAAAATCTCACAGTCAAGGCTACTATAAAGTATAGAGGCGTAAAGATTCATGCAGTGAATGGTATTATTACGCAAATATAAAATAGAGTTGTTTGGAATTTTATGAATCTTTGATCTCTTCTCGAATGCAGCCATGGCAGAAAGTT
>NZ_UQGV01000056.1 GCF_900540665.1 uncultured Catenibacterium sp.
ATCTCTGAAAGTTTTTTTGGACCATACGCATAGCGTATGGTTTTCTATATAATAAAAAAAGAAGTCCTAAGACTTCTTAAGATCCTCAAATGCGTAACTATGCATTTGGGGATTTTTTCTTTCAAATTCTTCTTTTTGAATTTTAGAACGAGAGATGACATCTTGAAGTAATTCTCTTGAAGAGATACGTGTAGCACCATGACCTAATACAATCTTCTGTTCAAGATTATCACTTGTTGCGACAACTAACCTGTATTGTCCTGCCATCTGTTTTGTGATGCTTTCAATATAAGCATCGGCTGTCTGTCCTTCTTTTGTATAAACGATTTCCATATCATGATACATTTGACTCTTGCCTTTATTCTGTGGCACCTTATAAGCATCAAAGACAAGGATCATATGACAGCCACGATAGCCTTTATAGCTCATTAATATATCAATAAGCTTATCTCTTGCGCTGCCTAGGTTCTCTTTCGCAAGTTCCTTGAGTTCATCCCAGGCAAAGATGACATTATATCCATCCACTATCAAATATTCATCTAATACCTGTACTGTATTAGAAGATACATGATCTTGTTTAGGTTTATAGTAGTCACTCGCAAGTTTTGTGTCTATTGGACCATAGGTACGTTCATATACTCTTTTAAGTTCTTCATCACTAATATGTACAGGATTATGCGTATAAGTATGTTCCTGTTTCATTGCACTATATAGAGGTAAATGCATCTTTTCTCTTACCTCATCATAAGGAACATAATATCCTGCACCATGTGAACAGAAGATAGAACCTGTAGGATTATCTAAATCTGATTCACTATCGTAATCACATTTAGTCATCACTTCTTCCTGATTTTCTACTGGTGCATAGAATGTATCTAAGAAGAAAAGCTGTCCTTTTCCTTTTGTGGAAGTCAAAAGTTCTTTTTGATAATGAGTGAGGAATAAGACGGGGGCTTCTCCGTGAAGTGTTGTTGTATCATTATTCTCATTCACTACAGTAGGTGTAGGATAGTCTTCTAAAGCATAGTAAACCTTACTCAAAGCTTCTGTAGGAATGACTAATTCATATTTATAATATGGCTCTAAAATAACTGATTCAGTCATTTTTAAACCTTGTCTAATAGCACGATAAGTGGCTTCTCTGAAGTCTCCTCCTTCTGTATGTTTTAAGTG
Source organism: uncultured Catenibacterium sp. (assembly GCF_900540665.1). Taxonomy (GTDB): domain Bacteria; phylum Bacillota_I; class Bacilli_A; order Erysipelotrichales; family Coprobacillaceae; genus Catenibacterium. The sequence goes on from NZ_UQGV01000056.1 coordinate 1,174, forward strand.
AGCTTTACCACCTAGAAGTGTGATTTTCATATCTGTAATAGGAGAACCTGTGAGTACACCTAAGTGTTCTTTTTCCTGTAAATGTGTCATGATGAGATTCTGATATCTCTCTTCTAAGTTATTCTGACATTGATTATCAAAGACAAGTCCTGATCCTTGAGGAAGTGGTTCTAAGTAGAGATGGACTTCACTATAGTGTCGTAGTGGTTCAAAGTGTCCTACCCCTTCTACTGGTTCTTTGATTGTTTCTAGATAAGCGACATCTCCTTCATCCACAGTGATCTCTTCATTAAAACGATCTTTCATTAATTGTTTAAGAATATCTATCTGAACTTCTCCCATTAAAGAAACCTGAGCATGATAGTCAAAGAGTTTTAAATGAAGTAATGGTTCTTCTTCACCTAATACTTTTAAAGAAGAGAAAAAGTGGTTGATATCTGCTTCTTTGGACGGTTGAATTGAATATAACATGGAAGGTCTAAGTGTTGAATGAATGACATGACCTGATCCTATATAATCTCCTGCCTGAAGTTTCTTGATACCTGTTAAGGCAACTATATTATGCTGAGATGCTTCTTCTACAAGAGTATAGTGATTACCTTGATAAACTCGTATTTGATGAATCTTCTCATCATGGATTGTATCACGTACATGAAGACTACCGCCTGTCATCTTAATAAAGGCAAGTCGTTCTCCTCTATCATCTCTCGTAATTTTAAAGACCTGCGCAGATAATTCTTTCTGTGGTTCTTTTTCTAATGTATAACGGTCTAGTGCATCTAATAGTTCTTTAACTCCCTGATTTTTTAGTGCACTGCCAAAATAGAGTGGATAAAGATGTCTATTAGAAATAGCCTTTGCGATAGATGTATCTTTTAAAGTACCTGTTTCTAGATATTCTTCTATCATCTCTTCATCAAGTGCTGCAATCTCTTCTTCAGAAGAACTCATATCCACAATATGAGGAGATAACTGCGATAAAGAGTCCAATAGTTCTTCTTTTGTATAATGTGTTAAATCCATCTTATTCACAAAGATAAAGGCAGGAACATGATAGTGTTCTAATAGGTTCCAGATAGTTTTCGTATGTGCCTGTACACCATCTAACCCATTAATAATCACAATCGCATAATCTAGAACACTTAATGCACGTTCCATTTCCCCACTAAAGTCTGCATGACCTGGTGTATCAATAAATGTGAAATGGTTATTCTTATAATCAAGAGAAGAAACCTTAGAGAAGATAGTAATCCCTCGTTCTCTTTCTTGTGTATTATAGTCAAGAAATGTATCTTTATGGTCTACACGACCTTGATGTTTAATTGTCCCTGTTGTATAGAGTAATGACTCACTTAATGTGGTTTTACCTGCATCAACATGAGCCACCATTCCAAGTGTTAATTGTTTCATTAAATCACCTCTTGATTATTGTATCATAGATTAATCAAAAAACACCTTGGTTTTAATCAAGGTGTAAAACGTACTTCTCTATATAATTACCAATACCATCATGATCATTATCATCTGTGATATAATCAGCCACACTCTTTGTCTTTTCACTACCATTGGCCATTACAACACCAATACCTGCATTAAGTGTCATATCATAGTCATTATCTGCATCACCAAATGTAAGTATATCTTTGAGATCGATATCATGAAGTTTAAGTATTTCTATAAGTCCTGCTGTTTTAGAGATACGTGGATCCATATATTCATAGAGTTCACTTGCAGTTTTAAGTGATGCTGATTTAAACTTATCACTCTTGAATGTTTGTGAACGTTCAATAATTCTATCCATATAATCAGGTTTACAAATAATCATAAGCTTCGGTTTTGGTTCAGTTAAATATTCATCGTAATTCACAACTTTATAAGGGATATGATCTGCTTCTGATAAAAATTGGATATGTTCATCATCTTTTGGTGCATATAATATACCATTTTCTGTAATCGCAAAGTTACAATCCATATCTTTAAAGTGTTCAATAATTTCTTTAATAGATTCACCATCTAATGGATACTGTGATTTAGATATATTAAGTGTATAATCATAGATTTCAGCACCACCTGTACCTACAATTAGATCAACTAAGCCTTCAATATGCCAATCCTTTAAGAATGTCTGAATACTATTTACATCTCTTCCTGTAGATAAGCCAAAGAGTATTCCTTCTTCTCTTGCTTTCTTGATCATCTCTACTGTCTTGTCTGTGACATATCCTTTACTTGATAGAAGTGTACCATCTATATCACACATAATTGCTTTAATAGTCATTATTTTATTCCTCCTTAATTCATAGCATAATGAATGATAGTGATGTTTTCAATTAACAAGGTGTATTTAGGAATTATTTTTCAATACTCGCTATATCAGAAATCTAATTTAGGATTATTTTTACAAACAAAAAGCCCACCGTAGTGGACTTTCATTATGCATTCTTTAAGAATGCTTTATAAGCTTGATATGTTTCATATACGTCTACTTTAGATACGATTTCCATTGGAGCATGCATATTTAATACCGCAATACCTGCGTCAATAACATCCATGTTGTAGTTTCCTAGGATATAAGCAATAGTGCCTCCTCCACCTAGGTCTACCTTACCAAGTTCAGCTGTCTGATAATGGATATTTGATTCATCCATCACAGCACGAATTCTCGCAACATATTCTGCAGAAGCATCATTACTTCCACTCTTACCTCTTGCACCTGTATATTTATTAAATACAATACCATTACCTAAATAAGCAGCGTTCTTCTTATCATTTACACTTACAAATAATGGATCTACACCAGCAGACACATCACTTGAAAGCATCTTTGATCTAGATAAAGTAAGTCTTGTCTGTACAAAACTATCAATACCCATCTTCACTAACATTTCACCCACTGTATTTTCAAAGAATAAAGACTGTGCCCCTGTAGCACCTACTGAACCGATTTCTTCTTTATCTACAAGAATAGTACAGCATGTATAGTCACATACATCCATATCAAGAATTGCAGTTAAAGATGTATAGGCACATACTCTATCATCATGACCATAACCAGCAATCATTGAACGATCTAAACCATAATCTCTTGCTTTACCACTTGGTACAACTTCAATTTCAGCTGATACAAAATCTTCTTCTTCGATGTCATATTTATCTTTTAATAGCTTTAAGATATTGGCCTTCACAGCATCTTTTTCTTCACCTACTAATGGCATATTACCTAAAGTAACATCAAGGTTTTCACCTTCAATCACTTTAGCTGCTTTCTTATCTAACTGTTCTGCAGCTAAGTGAATAAGTAAATCAGAGATACCTACTACTGGATCATTATCATCTTCACCAATGACTACATCTACTACAGTACCATCTTTCTTTGCAACAACACCATATAATGATAAAGGAATAGTCACCCACTGGTATTTCTTTACACCACCATAATAGTGTGTATCAGCTAATACGAATCCTTCTGATTCATATAATGGATTCTGTTTTAAGTCCATTCTAGGAGAGTCAATATGAGCGCCTAAGATTCTCATACCTTCTGTAAGTGGCTTATTACCAATCACAAATAAAGCAATATTCTTATCTCTGTTGTTGACATAAACCTTATCACCTGGCTTAAGTGTTTCAAAAGAGTCTAATGGCTTGAATCCTTTTTCTTTGGCTAAACGAATAGAGTCTTTAACACAAGCACGTTCTGTTTTGTTTTTTGAAATATAATCTTTATAACCTTCATTATATTCCATGACTTCATTGAGATTGTCCTTATACTTTTCCCATGTATTTTTTGCGTACATTTTCTAACCTCTTTTCTTTATATCTCTACAACAGTATACCATGCTAAATAAATAAAGATAGTGTTATGAACTGTTTGCATCATAATTCTATATTTTGGTAGAATGAGGTGAGGTGATAGTATGCATCCTACGATTCTAGAACAGTTTAAAAAAGATTTTAAACTCAATGAAAATGATTTATTTATCATACAGTATATTATTGAACATAGTGAAGAGATTACATCTTATTCATCACATCAGCTTGCGAAAGAGACTTACAGCAGCCCTACTGCAATCATTCGTTTAGTAAAGAAGATTGGCTTTAAAAACTATAGTGACTTTAAGTTAAGTATCCATAGCCTGCTCAATAAATATACACTATCCAATATGCGTATTATGTCTAATGAAGATCTGTATACTATTAAGAATAAACTTGCGGAAATAGAAACAGGCATTATCAACCAGACAAAGGAACATTTAAATTCAAATGTGTTTAATGAAGTTATGACTATGATTTCTAGAAATAAGTATATTGATATTATTGCGAATGATGCGAATGCAGCTATTAGTGAGTATGGAAGTCATATATTATCAAGTGTGAATAAGTTTGTGAATGTATATCATAATGGAAATAGACAGCTCTGGTTCAGTTTGAATGTCACAAGTGATCATACAGTGATTCTTATAAGTAAGTTCGGTAAGACAAGACACTTATTGAATATCGCGGATACTCTCAAACAAAGACATATTCCTTTTATCGTGATTACAACGGATGATACAAATGATTTAGCTCATAAAACACCTTATGTGTTATATGGAATCAATCATGGAGAACTTGATAACCTCAAAGATATGATTTTCTATATTTCTTTGAAATATATCTTTGATTTAATCTACACTGCCTTATTCTCATATGATTATAAACAGGCAAAAGAAGTAGATGATTTATATGCGAAAATCTATTATTCAGAGAATGAATGATGTCACACTGTGACATCATTCTTTTATATTTTAAAGAGTTTTTGTCACACTATTCCGGTCATTCCTTGAAATATTGATTACTATTTTGAGATACATTATCTTAGAGTCATAGAAGAGAGGAGGACTAAAAATGGTTGGAACTATCGCAGCAATTCTTACTACTATCTCATTCATACCACAGGCTTATCAGGTTATTAAGACAAAGGATACTTCTGGTATTTCACTAGGTATGTATATTGCCTTTGTATTAGGTGTATTCTTATGGATCATTCATGGTATCAAGATTCAGGATATGAACTTAATTGGTGCAAATGCGATTACTTTTGTATTTGCTTCTATTATCTTAACTTACAAAATTAAATATAAATAAGGAGACCAATATGTTAAACAAAGACTTTTTATGGGGTGGCGCTTTAGCTGCTCATCAATTTGAAGGTGGTGTACTAGATACTACTAAAGGTTTAAGTGTTGCAGATGTAATGACTGCAGGTGCTCATGGTGTGCCTAGAGAAATTACTGATGGCGTGATCGAAGGAAAGTATTATCCTAATCATATTGGAATTGATTTCTATCATCATTATAAAGAGGACATTGCGATGTTTGCAGATATGGGCTTTAAGTGTTTTAGAACATCTATTGCCTGGACAAGAATCTTCCCATTAGGTGATGAAGAACAGCCTGATGAAGAAGGATTACAGTTCTATGATGATGTATTTGATGAATTATTAAAATATGGTATTGAACCAGTTATCACATTATCTCACTTTGAAATGCCTTATCATCTTGCCAAAGAATATGGCGGATTCATGAACAGAAAAACAGTCGATTTCTTTGTGAAGTTTGCTGAAGTATGCTTTAAAAGATACAAAAATAAAGTAAAGTACTGGATGACTTTCAATGAAATCAATAACCAGATGAACTTTGTGAATGATATTTATGGCTGGACAAATAGTGGTGCTCATTTTGGAAATTATAATAATCCAGAAGAAGCCATGTATCAGTGTGCACATCATACTTTAGTAGCAAGCGCAAAGGCAGTTAAGATTGGTAAAGAGATTAATCCTGATTTCTTAATTGGGAATATGATTTCTATGGTTCCTTTCTATCCTTATAGCTGTTCTCCTAAGGATCAGTTATTAGCACAGCAGTTAATGCATGATCGTTTCTTCTTTAGTGATGTGCAGTGTCGTGGACATTATCCTGCTTATGCATTAAAGATGTTTGAAAGAAAAAGGTTTAATATTAATATTACTGATGAAGATAAAAAAGCTTTATCAGAAGGTACTGTGGATTATATTGGATTTAGTTATTATATGTCTAATACAGTTAATTCTAATTCTATCAGGGATGTTTCTACTACTACAGATGGTTCTAGTGAACATTCTGTTAAGAATCCATATATCAAAGAAACTGACTGGGGATGGGCTGTTGATCCTGAAGGTTTAAGATATGTATTGAATCAATTCTATGAAAGATATGAACTACCAATGTTTATTGTAGAGAATGGTTTTGGTGCTATTGATAAGAAAGAAGAAGATGGCAGTTGTCATGATTCCTATCGTATTGATTATTTAAGAGCACATATTGAGCAGATGAAAAAAGCTGTAGAAGAAGATGGAGTCAATTTAATGGGTTATACACCTTGGGGTTGTATTGACTGTATTTCTTTTACTACAGGTGAAATGAAGAAGCGTTATGGCTTTATTTATGTGGATAGAGATAATGAAGGAAATGGTACATTAGAAAGAAGCAAGAAAGATTCTTATGAATGGTACAAAAAAGTGATTGCATCTAATGGTGAAGTATTATAATTGAATAAAGAGGTGTTAGTGATGAGACGAAAAGATAGAGAAATAACTGACTTTGATGAAATGATGAAAATCATTACGAAATGTGATACATGCAGAGTTGCGATGTTTGATGAAACATTCCCTTATATCGTTCCTCTTAACTTTGGAACTGATTTAGAGGATGATCAATTATATTTATATTTTCATGGTGCAAAGATTGGTAAGAAGATTGATCTTATGAGAAAGAATAAGAATGTTTCTTTTGAGATGGATTGTGAACACAACATTATATTGTATGATGAAAGAATGTCCTGTACTATGGGATATGAGAGTGTGATTGGTTATGGTGAAGTTGAGTTCTTAAGTGAAGAAGAGAAAATGCATGGGTTAAAGGTATTAATGCGTCATTATCATGAAGAAGACTTCAAATTCAATACAAAGATGATTGGGGCTATTGAAGTATTTAGAATTAAAGTATTAAGTATGACTGGAAAAAAGAGAGATAATATTCATCCAGAAGAAAAAGTAAAGAGACATATTTCACTAGACTAGTATCAAAAAAGGTTATTCAAGCGCGAATAACCTTTTAATATATTTTAATTGAATATTTTTCGATCTTTTCCTGAAGGTACTTTAAATAGGAATACAAGGATAAAACCAATCGCAATAATAATGCTGGATAAAGCAAACAAGACTTGATAAGAAGAAACATCTAAGATTTGTCCAGCAATATTTTGGAAAATAATTGAACTTAAGTTTCTTAATGTTTGAACAAATGCGAGTGCTGTAATTTGATGTTCCTGCGGCACAAGTGTATTAACAACTTTTAAGTTAATCATAATAAACAACATACCTGATGGATGCTTTGTGACTAAAGTGACAAAAACTTTAAGGGGTAACCAAACATTGAAGGCATAACATAAGAACTGTATAGAAATCATTGTATAAGCAATAATAAGTAGCTTCTTATTAGAAAGTTTATCCATAAATTTATGTGAGAATAAAACAAGTGGTGCTTCACATATGACCGCAAATGACAAGATTGTAGAAACAATGTTTACTGGTAAACCATCATTTTGAAACATGGCAGGAATATATGTATTTGCCATATTTGTAATACCTTGGAAAACAGACGCAATGACTAAATAATACAAATATTTATGATTATGAAAAAGAGTGCTCGTTTTGGTTTTTTCTTCTTTTTCTTGAGCTAAATCATCTGGTGTTTCTGTTCCGAGTAAACCAATAATACAAAGAGTCATTGTGATAATGAAACAAACAAAGATGGCCGATGGTGAAATACATTGATAGATCATTCCTGCAAGCCATGATCCAATCGCATAACCAATTGTTCCCCATATTCTTATCTTTCCATATTGATAAGGTGATGAAGAAGCAATTTTTTCCATAACTGGGGTTGTCCCATTAATTAAAGTTAATACAAAACTATAACCAATAATAATCGCAATTAAACTATCTGCAAACATAAAGGCCAATCCACCTAAAGCAGCTAATCCAAATAAAACAAAGTTTACTTTCTTAACATCAAAGCAATCACTTAACATACCAATGACAGGTTGAAATATCATAGATGTTAGAAAAGAAGTAGAAACAACAAGTGAAACTTCACTCGCTTTAAAACCTTTATCTAATAGATAAACTGAGATTAAAGCTGAAAATACGGCCCATGATAAATAATAGAAATTATACATGAGAAAATAACTTAAATAACTGTTTTTATAACGTTTTAACATAAAACCCTCCTAGTGAAATACTTTTAACTCTTTATTTGTTGGTACGTTAAAGAAGAAAACAAGAATCATTCCAATAATACTGCCAATAAATAATACAAAATAAAACATTTGATAACCAGTAAAATCAATCAAATATCCTGCTGACATCTGAAATAAAATCGATGAAAAACTTTTACAGGCAGAAACAAGTGATAACGCACTATTTTGTCTGGCATTATCAACAATTGTTGAAATGATTTTTAAATTGATCATAACAAAAGCCATAGTTGCGACGGTTTTCGTAAGAAATACAATAATAATTTGAAGAATGACTGATGAGATAAAACTAAAAGTAAAGAACTGTATAACTAGTAAAATAAAACAACTCATTAATAATTGTTTATTAGTAAAACGATTCATATAGAAACGTGATAATAGAATAACAGGTACCTCTGATAAAGTAGAAACAAAGATAACATTAGAAACATAATTTATTGGTAAACCACTTTGTTTTAACATCGCAGGTAAATAAAGATGATGCACATTGGTAACACCATAAAATAAACAAACAATAATCAAGTAAAATGGAATATGCTTGATTTTAAATACAGATGTCATTGAGACTTTTTCTACTATTTTTTCTATAGGTGGTAAAATACTATGTGTTCCTAAAATACCAATGACACATAATAATTCTCCTATTGCGAAGAAAATATAAAGACTATAAGGTCCTATATTTTTATAAATTAATCCAGCTATGATTGTAGCTACTGCATAACCAATTGTTGCCCAAACACGAATCGAACCATATTTAAATCTTGATAGTATAGCCATTCTCTCAATAATTGGATTTGTTCCATTGGTGATTGCTAGAACTAAGCTATAAGCAACAGTAATCAAATAAATATTCTTTAAAAAAATAAAGATAATTCCTAGCATTCCTGCAGCCAGCAATAAGATACTATTAACATATCTTGATTCATATTGATCATTAAGTTTTCCAATAAAGGGCTGAACAATGACGGATAATATATAAGAACAAGAAACAACAAAACTTACTTGCGAAGCACTGTATCCTTGATCCATTAAATAAACTGAAATAAATCCTGAAAAGAATGCTAGACTAAAGAAAAAGAAAAAGTACATTAAGAAATAGCTTAAATAACTGTCATGATAATGCTTTAAAAATCTCATTTTTTACTCCTTTTAATTTTTTTCTTATATAATGAAAGAGAGAGGTACTAATATGCTTTTACAAGAAAAAATGAAACAAAATATCTTTTCCTATAATGAACAAACAATTATTCATTTTATTTTAGAAAAACAAGAACAAATCAAAAATTATTCTACAAAAATGATTGGTGATGAAACCTATACAGCCCCTTCTACTGTTATTCGTATTGCTCATAAATTAGGTTTTCAAGGATGGTCTGATTTTAAAGAAGCATTTCTCGATGAAGTGATTTATTTAAATAGTCACTTCCAAGAAATAGATTCTAATTATCCTTTTACAAGTCAAGATACAATAATGCAGATTGCACATAAAATAATCCAATTACATATAGAAAGTGCAAATGATACTGCTTCTTTAATTCATCACGATACTTTACAAAACGCTGTTCAAATTCTAAGAAAAGCGAGTGTTGTTAAAGTATTTGCTGTCGCAAATTTAAACTTCATTGGTGAAGAGTTTGTTTTCAAATTAAATCGTATTCATAAGAGAGCTTATATTGAACCTATACAGGATAATCAATTTCAAGATGCTATTATGACTACAAGTGATGAGTGTGCTATTTGTTTATCTTATTCAGGAGAAACACCAACTCTTTTAAAAACAGCTCATTTTTTAAAGGAAAATAAAGTTTCGATTATTGCGATTACGAGTCTTGGTAAAAATAGCTTATCTGATCTAGCAACAGTATCATTAAATATTTCTACTCGAGAGAAATCATTTTCTAAAATAGCTGGATTTACTTCTTTAGAATCCATGAATATTATTTTAAATATTCTTTATTCATGCTTATTTTCTCTAAACTATCAAGAGAATCTAGATTATAAGATTGATGTTGCAAAAAGAGTGGAACTTAATCGTGAAATAGATAATGAAATAATTGAAGAACATCTTAAAAAAGATTAGTTCTTCTTTTTTATGACTACCCGTATAACTTTTACCTTGACTGTATTTTTAAACCAACACACATTTATTAGTTTATTAATTTTAAAAGGTTTTGGAATATAAAAAAATGTAAATGAAAAGCCATTTACATTTTCTAATTTATTATTCAATTTTTTGTAAATAGAATTTACATTCTCAATACTTAACGCTCAGTTCAAGAAAAATAGTCTAGGTTGATTATTAATAGTTACTAGATGTAAGTCTTCTTTGATTATAAACACATCTTATAGATGTTTAAACAGTCTTCCTGCGTTAAAGGACGATAGGCCATTGGCAATGAATCTTGTCCATAACATGCTTTTACTTTTAATTCATCTAAGTCTATATCTGTGATGTTTAATTCACTTAGTGTTACAGGCAAATGAAGTTCAACTTTAATAAAGTTTTGTAATGCAGCGATTCCTGCAAGAGCATTGTCCATGTCATTACCTAAATCTTTTATACCCATGACATTCATTCCAAAACGGGCAAAGTCATTTGCTACAGTTTCATCTTTATTCAGTAAATATGTCATCCATTTAGGTGTAATAATCGCAAGTCCTTTACCATGAGTCATATCATATGTAGAAGAGAATTGTTCGAGAGCATGTAATTGTGCCTGTGTTTTATATCCTGATGTACAGAAACTATTTAATGCCCATGAAGCAGCCCATAATAGTGTTGCTCTTGCTGTATAGTTATCTGGTTCTTTCAATGCGATTGGTAGTTGTTCACGTATTGTTTTTAGTAAGGTTTCAACCACATTAAACTGAAGTGGATACTTATCACTGTTCACAAAATAATTCATATCAAATAGATGTGCCATGATATCAAATCCACCACATGCTGTTTGATATGATGAAACAGTGAATGTATTCGTAGGATCTAAAAAGGCTGCTTTAGGTCTTAAAATATCTCCATTAATACCACTTTTTACATTCTTGTCTACATTCGCAATAACACATGATTTATCCATTTCACTACCTGTTGAGGCAATAGTAGGCATTGCGATAACAGGTAGAGCATCCTTCCAAGATACTTTCTTTTCTACTAAATCCCAGAAATCATCTGTATCTGTAAGTGTTAAAGCAGCAATTGCTTTAGATGCATCAATAGTAGATCCTCCACCTGCTGCAAGAATAACTGAAATATTGTATTCTCTACAGATCTGTGCTCCTTTATTCACTGTAGTATGTCTTGGATTCGGTTCTACACCAGATAATTCATATACGTTAATATCATGTTCCTTTAATTCATTCATAACTCTATCATAGAGCCCTATTTTCTTGATAGATCCTCCACCATATACGACTAAAACATTCTTTCCGTGCTTTAATACTTCTTCATGTAAATGACCTAATTGGTCTTTACCAAAATATACTTTTGTAGTGTTTTGAAACTGAAAATCATTCATTTTATTTTCCTCCTTCTGGTTTTAAAGGTCCATAATAATATGATGCTGTTGCACCACCATCCATTAAGAAAGTAGATCCAGTAATAAAAGCACCCTTATCACTCATTAATAATTCAGCAACATTTGCTACTTCATCTGCTGTTCCTGGTCTACCAGCTGGACATTTTAAGAACATGTTTTTATAGAAATCTCCTCTTGGTCCATTGAATTCATCAATTGCGAGAGGTGTCACTATAATTCCTGGTGCAATCGCATTGATTCTTGCTCCACGTTGACCCCATTTAACAGATTCAGCCATGACACGTTTTTCATTACATCTTTTTGCTAATTGATAAGCGTGTAATGTATCATTAATATTTTCAGGTTGTAAAATATCTAAATCTAATAATTCTTCAGTTGGTGTACAAGCAAGTTGTTCATCTTCCAAAGCTGTAAGTTGTTTCATACGAAAACCTGATTGACTTGAAATTGTAATACCAACGCCACCTTCTTCAATCACTTTTCCTACTTCTTCTAATAAAACAGCTGTTCCATAAAGATCTACTCTTAAAATAGATTCAATAGGTGCCTGTGAAGGTGAAACACCAGCACCATTCACCAACATTTTGATTTTTCCAAAGCTTTTAGCTGTTTCAATCGTTTTTAGAATATCTTCTCTACTTGATAAATCAACTTTCATGATATCAACATCAAATCCTGCATCAATCATTGTTTTTTGAATATTCTTCGCATTTTCTATATTTTTGTCACCTAAAATAATTTTCTTACCAGCGCCCATTCTTCTCATAATAGCCATACTAATTTGACCAGCACCAACAACAATCATAACTTCTTTCATTACTTCTTTACCTGCCCTTTCTATATAAAAGCTTCTACCTCCATATAATAAAAAAAATAAGGAATTGAAACAATTTCAATTCCTTATCATCTTCATAAGTTTTACTTATGTAATAGATCTTTATATATTTGCACAAACTCTTCTATGTAATAATTCGTATTCTCTTTAGACCAACAGGCAAAGTAGTTTCTTTGAATAGGTTTACCCTTATAATGTAGTCTTATTCTTTTTATACCTTCCATCGGTTCAACCAAGTCCCCTATGTGATCAACAGGTAGATAACCTCTTTGACTTACAACCATTAAACGTGCCTGTTCTAATGAATCAGCATATAAAAATCTTCTTGATATATTCAATGTTTTTTCATAGAATTCTCTTTCTGAATCTTCTTTTCCTTTAGACACAACAAGAATACATGACATATTTTTTAAGTCTTCTGTTGTTACGATATCTTTTTGAGATAAGGGGTTCATGGATGATATTTCTACAAAGCATTCACTATGCTTTAAATCATAGTTATAGTAGTTCTCATTGAAAGTTCTTCTTTGTTCACTTATTTTCATATCTATATGATGTTCTATAAGCTGTTCAAATAATTCTTCATGTGTTCCACTTATTACAGAGATATTCACATCAGGATAGAGACGATTGAATTCAACAATAGCTAGATGAAGTTTGATTGTACTAAAGTTCTTAGGATAACCAATAGTCAAATTTAATTCCTGGTCTTCTCCTCTTCTTATTGTTTCTTCTTTGAAATCTTCTATTTCATCTAGAATTACTTTGCCATGTCTATAGAAATACTCACCTGCAGGTGTTAAAGAAAACTGACGTTTGTTTCCTTCAAATAGACGAATACCTAGTTCTTTTTCTAATGATTTGATTTGTTGAGAAATAGCAGATTGTGATATATAACATTGTTCAGCTGCCTCTGTAAAGCTATGACAATCAACAACTGTAATGAAATATTTCATTTGTTTAAGTAACATAAAATCACCTCTTAGTACTATCGTACTGTATTTCAGAGATTTAAGATAGATGATTTCGACTTAATTTCGACTAAAATTATTCGTTTAACATCCATCTCGTTCTATCACTATCACTGGTCATAATTATATTTTCTTTAATGAAGCCAATACACGCATATCTCAAGTTAGAAAAGGTAAGAATCTGACAATCCTTACCTTTTCGTTTGATGTCTTTTGATTTCCAATTTACAAATAGAATATAACACTTAAATTTGAGATGATACTTAAAAAGCATTCCCAAAGCGTTCCACGGAACACTTTTAACAGATGTTCATTGTGACCCCCAAAAAACTTACATAAGTCGGAGTGGTTCACTTAATTAACAGCAGTATTATCTCTTATCGTTAGATTATTCAATATAGTATCAAAAATCCTCAACAAACAAAAAAACCTTGATTTACATCAAGGTTCATAGATTAGAATTATTCACCAACGTATGGTAATAAAGCCATCTGTCTTGCTCTCTTGATTGCTCTAGCAAGTTTTCTCTGATACTTAGCGCTTGTACCAGTTACACGTCTTGGGATGATTTTACCGTTAGCTGAGATAAATCTCTTTAAAAGTTCAACATCTTTATAATCAATGTAATCAATCTTGTTTTTAGTGAAGTAGCAAACTTTTCTTCTACCCATTCTCTGTCTTCTGAAAGCCATTGTTGTTTCCTCCTGTTAGAATTGAATATCGTCTTCCATGATATCATATGAATTCACTGAATCATCAAAATCCTTATCTAGATCCACTGTCTTCATATCATAGAAGTCATTGTTGTTTTGTTTAGGCTGCTGAGTCATTGTAGGCTGCTGCATCATTGGTGCACTCTGCTGATTTCTTTCTCTCTGTGCTCTTGTTTCCAAGAACTGAACTGAATCAGCGACAACCTCTGTTACATAAACTCTCTGGCCCTGATTGTTGTCGTAACTACGAGTCTGTATACGACCATCGACTGATACAAGTGAACCCTTGCTGCAATACTGAGCAACATTTTCAGCAGGTTTTCTCCATACAACACAGTTGATGAAATCAGCTTCCTGACCATCTCTTGTTGAGAAGTTACGATCAACTGCTAAAGTAAAACTTGTAACAGCTGTACCATTTCCTGTTCTTCTTAATTCAGGATCTCTTGTAAGTCTTCCGACTAATGCGACACGGTTAAGCATTCGCCCTCACCTCTCTTAGTCTCTTCTTAAAGTTAAGTGACGTAATACGCTTGGGTTGATACGTGATAAACGTTCGAATTCAGCGATTGCTTCTGGAGTTGTATGAGTATCGATTACTACATATAATCCCTTAGTATAATCTTTGATTTCATAAGCTAATTCACGTAAGCCTAACTTTTCAGTGTCAACGTTGTCAACAACACCTTCACCTTCAGTTAAGATTGCTTTAAAACCATCTAATACTGCAGTCTTTGCATCATCTTCTAAGTCAGGTTTTAAAATCATCATAATTTCATACTTGTTCATTTTTTTTACCTCCTTTGGTCTTAACGGTCTAGAATACTTCTAGACAGGCAGTAATATTTTACATGCTCGTTCATACTATCACAAGAAAATCAAAAAAGCAATGGTAAATCGAAGTTTTTTTACTTATTTCGGGCTTATTTCAGATCTTCTTTTGTAGTGATTTTGATATTATCATAATCACCTTCTACAACATAGACATCTTTACCCTGTAATTCTAACATAGAAGCATCATCTGTTGCCTGGATATTATTTTCAAGAGCTTCTTTATACGCATTTCTAATAAGAACTGTATCAAAAGCCTGTGGTGTCTGGGCCTGCATCAATTCAGAACGAATGAGTGTTTCTACTACTTTACCATCCTTGACACGCTTGATTGTATCTTTACATGGGACCATCGCAAGAACGGCTTTATGTTCTTCCATACCTACTACTAAACGATCTAATAGATCCTTTTTCACAAAAGGTCTTGCACCATCATGAATCATCACATAATCACTTGTGACATGCTTCAGTCCTTCATAAACAGAATCCTGTCTTTCTTTTCCACCTTCTACAAACTTCATACATTTTTTATTTAATAATTTCTTGAAATGTGACTGTTCTTCCTTCTTACATACAATAATAATTTCTTCACATCTTTTATCATGTAAAAAGACATTCACTGTCTTTTCATAAACAGTTTCTCCCTGTAATTGATAGAACATCTTGTTGTAGCCAAGACCTGTTCTCTTGCCACTTCCTGCACATAGAATAATTGCGCTATACATCATGAATCACCTCTCTATCATTATAATAGGGTAGACGAGAAAAAGTGTCAATTCTAGGAAAAATCACTAATTCTGCGCC
>NZ_UQGV01000057.1 GCF_900540665.1 uncultured Catenibacterium sp.
GAAAACCTACATTCTTATATTGTCCTAAACCTACATTTTTATATTGACTTTTGCACTTGAAAAGCTCAAAGAATATCTTATAGATCATAGAGAATTATATACAGGTCCTTTTTTGATGAAAAAGATTAAACAAGGGACAAAATCTTATATTGAGCAAAGTGAAATCTATGAAAAAGTTTTTGAAGGAATTTATAGTTGTCGCTTGGCAAGAAAAGAAGGACAGGATGTTTATGAATATGGTTTTAGACAGGATAATCAGTGTTATTTAAGAAAAAAAGGAAATGTTGTTGATCGTTTATATCTCTATTTAGAAAATGAAATGTATGAAGTGGCTTTATTAAATAATGATTTGTTAGATCCTAAGATAAAAATACTAGGAGAATATGTATTTAATGAGGCTCATTTTATAGAACATATTCATCGTTATTACGGTATTTTAAATGATGAGAAGTATCAATGGATCAGTCCTTCTATTGCTATTGTTTATACAAATTTACGTAAGTATCTTTTAATAAAAGAACAAAATGAAATAAAGTTTATTTTTAGACAAGTCTTTTTAAAAGATAACGGAATAATTTATTCTTATTATCTTCAAAAAAATATTCATATTAAAAATAAAGATGATGAAAAAATTTTCTCTATAGATAATATCATGCTCTCTGTTTCTAATATTGTTGATGATAAGCAAAGAAAAACAGAATATTATTATCTTCAGTTTTTGAATCAAAGTTACTTTGTGTCTATTGAATATAAAAAAAGAGATGCTCATTTTTCTTATAAAAGAGCAAAAGAAATCTATTATCAAAGTATTTATGATTTCATAAATGACAAAATAAAAGAATTTGATTTTAAAGTAAATTATGTAGGTATTCAATATCCTTGTTATGGAAGTTCAATAGAACCCCTTTTAATAGGATTTGATGAAATCTATCAAGAAGATGTTGTTTCAATGAAGGAAAGTATTGATTTAGACTTTCAAGAAAATATTGAAATAGTACATATGTTCCATGACTATTTAATAGAACATAACTATTTTAATGTTTTACCAACTCTTATGAAAAGATTAAAAAATGATTTAGAAAAACATTTAAATCTTGAAATTCTTTTATTTGAAATGGATGATTGATTTTATATTTTGTCAACTCGTAATTTTATACTACTGCTTGTGCGGACAAGAAAAAGAACCAGATAGTTTAGCAAAATATAAAAAATATTAATCCCAAATGATAATAATTTAGCTGATTGTGGAACTACAATACATAATTTAGTATTGTAGTTTTTTCTTATAACCCCAATATCGTGATACAATAGAAACATCAATTAATAATGTACATATTCAGTTGGGAGCTACATAAGATGAAAATAGGAATAATAGATGATGATACTCAATTCAGCCAAGTCATAAAGAATAAGATAGAAGAAAATACATGCTTTAGTAAAAGTAGTATTGATGTATTTAATAATGATTTCAAATCACTTCAATTAAAAGATTATGATTATTTGTTTATAGATATTCTATTAATGCAGGATAATGGTATCACTATTGCGAAAAGTATAGATAATAAGAATACACGCATCATATTCATGTCTAGTAATGAAACACTTGTTTATGATTGTTTTGATATTGCGCTTTACTTCTTTATAAGAAAAACATCTTATGAAGATGATTTAGAAAGACTATTTATCAAAATGGATAAAGATCAGGCTGAAAACCATAAACAATATCTCGTTGATAAGAAAAACAATCAATACATTAATCTCAAGGATATCATCTATGTTCAATCCCATAGAAATACATGTACCTTTTACACAGAAGATAATGAATATGTTCAATACACAACATTAAAGAAATGTTCTGAAGAGTTATGTTCCAATGTAGCATTCTATAAAATAAACTCATATACCATTATTAATTTTAAATATGTTACTAAAATCAATAATCAAAATGTTACTCTTATGAACAGTCAAACATTTAATGTCTCTAGAAAATCAAAAGATATTATTGAAAAATATCATGCCTACAGGAGGTACATGCAATGATGAGTTTCTTATATTTTTGTTGTATAGAAGCATTACTGACATATCTCCTTAGAACAAATAAAACAGCTATTTTTATTGCCTCTTTATTGATCAATTGTCTTCTTAGTGTATTTACAAGTCATCCCCTATTACAGGATCTCTTGTTAATAGAATCTTTATGCTTCTTATTCTATTATTATTCAGATAGGCTGTTATCAGAAATTATCTTCTATCTTTCATTCTTAACTGTTATAAAGAATTTAGTTGTTCTAATACCAATATCCCCTATTGTTTCATTAATCATCTATATTCTTATTATCTCCACATTCGCTATTATTCAAAAGCTTTACCCTATCGATAATAAGAATCTTTATTGGGGATTACTTATGGCTATATCCTTAAGTACTCTATGTATTTATCATATTCTCTATAATGACTTTCTTAATATATTAGGCATAAACTGTAATCTCATTATTCTTATAACCCTTTTGATTACTATCATTATTTCCTATTACTTATTCCTTAGATATACCAAACTTAATCATGAACAACAGCTTCTTAACCAGGCTATTGATCATTTTAAGAATGATCAACAAAACTATGCCTTCATTGAAAAGAAAAACAATGAACTCTATAAGCTAAGACATGACTTAAAATACGATTACCTTCAGATGAAGGAATATGTAAAAAGAAAAGAATTTGAAAATGTGAATGAGATGATAGACAAAAGAATAGATTCTCTCAACGATCATAACATGCTGATCATATCTGGTAATAAGCTATTTGATTCATTTATTAATATGAAATTAGAACAGCTCAAACTCAACAACATTAAACCTGCTATCATTGTATCTATTCAGGATATATCATTTATAGAGGATGAACATTTGAATATCCTTATAAATTATCTGTTTGATATCGCAATAGATTGCATGGAAAATAATGAATTAGAAGTAAAAATAACGGAAGACCAATGTGCTTTTGAAATCACATTGTATATGAATGATGCAAAAGAAAGAATCAATCAAATGAAATATGATACTCTTGTATTAATACTGCATAAATATCATGGAAGCTTACAAGTACAGCATGCTGGTGCATCACTCTATATCTCTACTCTTATACCTGTTTCATGACAGGTATTTTTTGTTTATTATCCTCATAAATCGGTCAAACGTCCTCAAGATATTATTTATTTTTTCAAAGGTTGTATGATTGAAATAGGAGGAAAAATCATAGTAGCAATAAGGTATAACAATTATGAAATTAAAAAACATTTTTGCTTCAGCTTTAAGTCTTGCATTTATTTTAATGTTTTCTATCTGTTGCGCAGACGCAGCAACAAAATACAGAAATGTTCCAATTTATACTACCAGCGATACATCTGGCATAATTATTTCAATTAATGAACATAAAGGAACTTGTACAGGTTCTAAAGCAAGAAGTACTGTCACAACTAAGTACTTAATTATTGGCGGTACACAAAAAACAGAAAATTTAGATAGTGGCAAAACAGCTAAAGTCAGAATCACCGGAAAATTAGGTGATGCTAAACAAACAAAAACATCAACAATTAAATTTTAATAAGAAAGAGGTGCTTTACTATGATTGAGATGAAACATTTAAATATAAATTTTGGTAATCAAGTCATATTCAATGATGCTCATTTTAAAACATGTCCTGGTCGAATCACTGGTATTATTGGCAAAAGTGGATGTGGTAAAACAACATTCCTAAAATCATTATTATACCAGTACAAAGATAATCTTCTTTATGTAGATAATGTAGCTATCAATAATTCTAATAAAGAAGATTATCTATTAAATAAGGTGTCTTATATTGATCAATTTGGGACATTCTTTGATAACATGAAAGTATATGAACATTTTGAATTTATTAATCACCTACAAGAAAGCCAATATGATCAAACCAAAATGAATAATATGCTTCATCTAGTAGGATTGGATCTTATAGATCCATCCTGCTATCCTTCTTCTTTATCTATTGGGCAGAGAAAAAGATTCTTAATAGCGTTATCCATGTATAAAGATGCATCCATCATTATTATTGATGAACCGACTGCTTCTTTAGATCAAGAAAATAAAGAAATCGTACTTCAATTACTCGAAAAACTAAAATCAGAAAACAAATATATTATCATTACAACTCATGATGAATATCTAATAAATCATCTAGACATTACTTATAGAATAGAAAATAGAATTCTTGTATGCGATCAAAACATAGATGAAATAAATCAAACTACTCAACTGAAGAAGTCAGACATCAACAGTTATCATAAGTACTTCTTCTATAAAAATAAAAGACAATGGTTTCAGTTTATTCTTGTATTACTACTAGGTTTTATTATGACAATCTCTATTTCTACTAACGTAAGTGATAGTCTATTACAGGAAAATAAGTTATCAAGTGGTATAAAACAAGCCAATAAAGCAGAATTATATACAGGTAAGATGAATGATTCTTATATTGCGAATGGCGTAGATAGTTATTATATCGGTGATGCAGAGGTAAATCTTGATATAAGTACTGAGGAATTGAATCGTATTAAATCAATCAAACATGTAAAGAGTGTTTATCCATTTGATGTATTTGATACAATCAATCAAATGGAAGATGTGAGTAAAGGTACTGTTTATTATCAAGGAAGTAAAACACAGTTTGATTATTTTCAGGAAGGGAGTCCAATGGTCGTTCCCTATTACTCTTTCCAGAATATTAAAGTAGATGGAAAAGAACTTAAAGGAAATGCGATTAGTCAATCATTCGCAAGAAAGCTAGGTATAGATGAAAAAGAAAAGAACTTTAAAATATCTATAGATGTATATGTTCCAGTACAGCAATATACTTATCAATGTGAAATTGATGATTCTAAAACATTGGGTACTTTATCACAGGTTCTTACTAAGAAAGTAAATCTTGAAATAGAAATCAATCATATTATTTCAACAGATGATTATTATAATGAATTTCTTAGTGCTGGATATGTTGTACTTATGAATGACAAATCATTCTATACTATTTTAAATCAATACAATAACCAGACTCCTGATAGTTTACTAGATGCCAAAGAATACAATGCAACTATTACTCCTTATCAAAGTAAAAATTATGTTGTAGAAGTAAACCGTATTAAGAACTTAAAAAGTGTTGAAAAAGAAATATCTCAGATTTCTAATAATTTCATTACTTATGATCAATATAATTCAGTGACAGATATGGTTGATGTCTATAAGGAAGAAAGAAAAGGAAGATATATTTTTATGGCTGTAGTGATATTAGTCGCAATATTCCTTTATGTTCTTGTACAAATGAATGCATTGGATGATAGAAAAAATGAAATTAAATTGTTGAAGGTTTATGGTTTAAAGAATCAAACGATTTGTTCTTTAATGAATGATAATATGATTGTACAGTCCATCTTATCTCTATTACTAAGTATTCCTGGTTTCTTTATCGCAAGAAAAATTGGTTTCTTTGTGATTAATCGTCAGTCAATGACTATGAGTTTATTACTTTTTATGATTATTCAAATAGGTGTGACTTTAGTTATTTGTTTCTCATATATATGTTATAGTCAATGGTTTGTAAAGAAGGTGGATTTATGATTGAGATGAAGAATATCAATCTATCTTTTAAGAATCATATATTGTTTAAGAACCAGAATATAAGTATTCCGTCTTCTCAAATTACTGTAATTACTGGTGAAAGTGGTTCTGGTAAATCTACTTTATTATTTGAACTTGCAGGACTAACACATTATTCCAAGAATGAGTTTTATACCGACAGTAATGATTATGGTTTTGTATTTCAGGATTGTAGATTATTTGATGATTTAACAGCAATACAGAATATTCAACTATTTAGTGAGCTTGCTGAAGTTCCATTTCATAAAGATCAAATGATGAAGCTATTGGATGAATTAGATTTAAATATTGATTTAAATGGAAAAGTAGATATTTTATCTGGTGGTCAAAAACAAAGATTACTTATATTATGCTGTATGATGAAGAATCCGGATATTATCTTTCTAGATGAGCCTACCGCTTATCTAGATACGATCAATAGAGAACATATGAGAAAGATTATTCATGAATTATGTCATAAATATCATAAGACAGTTGTGATTGCGACACATGATATGGGGATGTTGGAGATTGCTGATATACATTACCATATAGAGCACCAGCAAATCATATTAAAGAAAGAATCTTATACAGAGATCAATAAAATAGAACCTAAAGAACATATTCATACAAATCCTGTTACCTATTACTTAAAGGCTGAGAAGTCCAATAGAATCCATTATAAAAGAAATATTGTGATAAGTATTATGATGATCATAGTGACATATATGATGTGCTTTCAAGCTTATTATCAAAAAGAAACAGACACTATGATTAATAAAGCAATTGATAATGAATTAAGGATTTCTTATAAAGATGGTGGTAATGCTTATGATATGGGCGGTCAGCCTATTCCTAAAACACTCATTCAAGACATATCCAACAATAGTATGGTTCAAAGTATTCAGCCATTCTTCCAATGGAATGTCTTAAATACGCAGGAGACTATTGTCATACAGCCTTATTATGGGAATATGAAAACATATAAGACTTATACAAAACAATCATTCAGTATTGAGAATAAACAGCTCAATACCGATCATGTCTATATTTCTTATTCTCTCTATCAAAAACTAAACAAGAATATCCATATCACAGGTATTCTTCAAATACCTACAAGTAATACCTACACCTTCAATAAGATTCCTTTTGAACTCGTTAATGCGAATGTCACAGATAAAGATATTCATAACCGATATACAAAAACAACAGAAAACATTATTTATATATCTCCAAAACTGTATCAGAAGATAGTAAATCAATATACACAAAACAATACATATCAGTCCAATGTCTATATCATCAAAGTAAACTCATATAAGAACATTCAATCTGTCACTGAATTTATTAAAAAACATGATTCTGATATAAAGGTCTATAATCCTGTTTCTTCTGCAATATTAAATAAAACAACTACATTTGGATTTGAAATGATACAGCAGTTCTCTATGATTATGTTTGTCATGTTTATGAGTACATGTTTTATTATTGGAATATTTGATATTGTTTCTAGACGCTATCAATATGCACTACTATTAGTGAATGGACTTAATAGATTACAATGTCTACAATTAATATTGAAAGAAAGATCTTCTTATTGTCTGGTATCTATCATTCTATCTATGATTTCAGTCTTATCTTTATTCTTCTTCCAATATCATATATTACCTTCTATAATGATAGAACAAGCTATTTCTATCTTAATCCTAGTGAATTCAGTTATTCTAATTATTCCTTGTTTGACTTTTATTGTATTAATGAGATCAAACAATGAAGGAAATCTATTAAAGACAAGTGAGTGAAGATTATGAAAAAACTTCCCATTATTATAGTCTCTGTAGGATGTATTATTACTGGTCTTATTGTAAGTATGACTCCTGCAGTGAAAGTTGTGAATAATACTACGTATTCTTATTTCAACTATGAACTTCTCGGTATTGGTTTTGCGATTAGTTTATTGCTTGGTATTATCTCCTTATGGTTTATAAAAAGAAAAGGAAACTAATCACATATTAAATTCGGAGGGAAAAACATCTCTCCGATTTTTTTCAATACTCAATAACTTATCTATAGCTCTGTGCTTATATGATATAATTTTTATGTGAAACAACCGTATACGGTAGGTGGTTATCCTTGGTCGTTATGACGAAGTACGCAACCCTTCGTAATTCTTCTTTTAAGTTGAAAACGGAGGTGATGCCTAATGACAACGTATGAAATAATCATGATTATGTTAACATGTTTAACACTTGTTGTTAGATTACTTCTTATCATTATAGATAAGACCGTAAAAAAATAACTACCTCACTCCCTGGTAAAAGTTTTGAGGTAGTTATTCTATCCAAATAAAATCCAAGGACAACCACTTGCTGATTGTTCCTTCTTCGTCTTTATTATAGTTTATGCTCATATTAAGGTCAACATATGCAAATTGTAGTTTATAGAAAGGTGTTCTGCGTTATGAAAAAAATTTGTTTGATTATTCTTTCTCTTATTCTTTGTGCCTGTTACACTACACCACAATTAGAAGGTAAATGGAAATGTGAGAAATCTCCATTAGAAAACAAAGATATCTATACTGCATATCTTACATTAGATATAGACAAAGACTTATCTTTTAACATGTATGATGCAGAAGCAGGTAATCCTGTAATAAGAGGAAAAATGATCAAGAAAGATCATACACTTACTCTCCAATGTAATCATCTTGATGATTTTGATCCACCTGCTTCATGGGAATCTATGCAGACAACTGAAACAATTCAATATTACTTCAAGAATAATAAACTGTATCTAAAGTATAATAACTCTACATTAGTGTTCTACAAGAAATAGAAGATTATATCTTCTGTTTTTTTATGCTTTTAATTAAAGCTCCAAACAATACAATAAGTATAATGGCTGAAAGCCAGAACTCTACTTTCATTTCTACAAGTATGAAACCCACTGAAAAGAGACTGATTAATTGATCAAAGTATTCAGATATATTATTAAAGACAGGAATCATCATCATAGCACCTGTTTCTATCATGATGATAATTAAGCATAATACAGGAATTACTATATGATTGATATGACATACCTGAATAAAGAAATAGAGGTTGATTACCGCAATAATATTTAATATATGAATCAACTGCCCTTTTGGATTCACTAGATAGGAGAGATATCTTGTACTGAATATAATATAAACAGGAAGATAATAAGACAACATTGTCATACTTTCTTTATAATCCCCTATTCTATAGGCAAGATAGAAGATGAGTATTCCTACAATGACATCAATGATTAATCCAATCTTACGATTTCTTCTTTTCTTATAGAGTTTCATCTCTTCTAGAGTAAGAGGTGGAAGATGATGTTTTTCTCTTTTACGATTGAATTCTTCATTCTGTTTCTTTAGTATATCATTCACATAATCATTAGATTGTGATTGTGCTTCTTCACTATAGTAGCTGATTGTATTTTGATGAGTATATGTATAATACACCTGATAGAGTGTACCAATAATAAGAAGAACTATACTTATAAAAAGAGGAATCATATAAGGAACTGAAATAGACGGTAATATGAATACAAGAGCCAATACAATATAATCTAGTAGAATATTATATCGCTTATTTTTCATAATAAGGTCTATAAGAATGATTACAATCATTGATTCTACGACTTTTCCTCCTGCATGAGATGTTGGTTCAAGAATAAGATAGAATACATAGTTCCATAAAAAGATTGTGTATTTAAAGAAACTGTTAATCCATGTGGTTTTCTTTCCTTGATCATGGAAATAGTTCTTAATGAATGTGTCATGATCTTCCTTAATAAGTGTATTTAATTCTTTATGATTCATCTGTGCTGTGATTAATAAATCTAACAAGCTCATAAGTATATCATTCGCATAGAATCCTGGGTAATGTCTCTCTTGTGCATATTGATATGCCTTGTCATAGAATACCTGATAGTCTCCTGTTAATTGATTTCTTAATGTTTTATATTCCGCAATCATACCTAATCCTCCAAAATCTTTTCTACAATACCTGTTATCTTATAATAAGAATGTTTAAATTCTCTCAAATAGACTAATCCTTCATCAGTGATCTTATAGTATTTTCTATAAGGTCCTGCTTCTGATTTCACTTGTCTACATGATAAATATCCCTTCTTAGACAAACGTGTTAATATCGGATAGAATGTCCCTTCTCCTACATTCTCAAAGCCATACTTCTCTAGTTCTACCAATAGTTCATAACCATAAGTTTCCTTATGACTAATAAGAGAAAGAATACACCCTTCCAACATTCCTTTCATCAATTGTGTATCCATTATGTCACCTACTTTGTAATGCAAAGTATACACTACTTGGTTATACAAAGTAAAGAAATAATGCATAATTCAAAAAAGTTCTTAAGTGTTTCTTAATTTCCACATAAATTACACATATTAGATATATAATACAAAATTGTTGAAGATATTAAGTTAAGGGAGATCAAAAATGAAAAAACGTCATTTAAGAAAAAGAGTTTATGTCCTTATTGGATGTATTGTGGCTCTCATGATTGGTTTAGGTGTTTATTTTATGACTCGTCCTGCTATTAGTTTTAATCATAGTACACAGGATATAGAAATAAATTCCACTTATAAGCCTATGTCATTTATTAAAAAAGTAAGCGGTAATAAGAGTGATGTGAATGTAGATGATTCTAAAGTTAACGTCAAAAAACTTGGAAAGTACAAGATTACTTATACATTAAACAAGAAGAACTATGTATTAAATGTAGAAGTTGTAGATACTAAGAAACCTACATTTAAGGTAGTGAATAAAGCTGTAGAAGTAGGTACTAAAGTTAAAGCAAGTGAATTTGTGACTGATATTAAAGATGAAACAAAGACTAAGACTTACTTTAAGAAAGATGTATCTTTTGATAAAGAAGGTACACAGAAAGTTACTGTTGTCGTAGAAGATCAAGGTGGTAATAAGACTGAAAAAGAAGTAAATGTGAAAGTTGTAAAGGATACTAAAGCACCATTACTTGCAGGTCTTCAGAATTATGATACTACTGTAGGTTCTAATATTGATTTCATGAAAGGTATTACTGTAGAAGATGATTTTGATAAGAATCCTAAAGTTACAGTAGACAGCAGTAAAGTAGATTTTGGAAAAGCAGGTACTTATAAAGTCATCTATACAACTAAAGATAAGTCTGGTAATGAAAGAAAGTATACACAGACTGTTGTTGTAAATAATCCACGTCCTGCCAATGCGATTGCGCCAAGTGGGGAAAAGGTTGTTTATCTTACATTTGATGATGGACCTTCTCAGAATACTCAGCGTGTGTTAGATATTCTTGATAGATATAATGCGAAAGCAACATTCTTTGTGACTGGTAATGGTCAGAAATATAACTACTTAATTAAAGAAGCACATAAGAGAGGTCATACAATTGGTCTTCATACTTATTGTCATGATTATCGTAGAGTGTATGCATCTACTGATGCTTACTTTAATGATTTAAATAATGTAGGTAATATGGTTAAGGGATTAATTGGATTTACTCCTCGTTATATTAGATTCCCTGGAGGAAGTTCTAATACAGTTTCTAGACATTATTCTGCAGGTATCATGAGTCGTCTTACTAGAATGGTACAGGAAAAAGGTTATCAGTATTATGACTGGAATGTCAGCAGTGGCGATGCATCAGGTAATAACGTACCTACTGCAAGACTTATTGCGAACTCAACTGCTTCTCGTAATAATCAGATTATGATCTTATGTCATGATACAGCTGCAAAGAATACAACTGTAGAAGCTTTACCTAAAATTATCGAACATTATAAAAATCTTGGTTATACATTCAAGGGTATTGATGATACAACATTTACACCTCATCAAAGAGTATTAAACTAAAGCCTCATCCGAGGCTTTTTCTTTTGCTATTCTATATTTTTTGTTTATTATTCATATTTTCATGATATAATTTTTTCGAAAAATAAACTGAATTATGTCGTAAGGAGATTGGTTTTGAAAAAAAGAATTATTTCAATTGTTTGTCTATTTTTACTCATCTCATTATTACCTGGATGTTCTTCAGATAAAAAAGAAGAGTCTGATGCAATTATTGTAAATGACCAGATAGGGCGTCAGATTACAATTAAAGACCAAGTAAAACGTGTCGTTAGCACTTCATATATAACAACTTCTACATGCTTAGCACTAGGAGTAAATGATCAGTTAATTGGTATAGAGAAGAATGCTTCTTCTAGAAGCATTTATCAAAAGACTGATCCTGATTTATTAGAACTACCTCAGGTAGGATGTGATGTGAGCCTTATCGCAAAGACTGACCCTGATGTAGTATTTATGATGAAAGAGAATGAGAATCTTATTGAGGATTTTGAAGAAAGACATATAAAAGTTATTGTGGTTGATCCTTCTAGTGAAAAGAAGTATGATACCATGGTTTCACTTATTGCGAAAGTTTGTGGTAAACAAAACAATGCGAAGAAGTTAAAGAACTACTATAGTACTAAAAAGAGTAAGATGAACAGTTTAGGTACTTCTAATAAGCATGTTTATATTGCTTCAAAAGAGTCTATTTATAAACCTGTCACACCTTCTATGTTTCAAAGTACTATACTAGACATGGCGCATGTAAAAAATGCTGCAGCGAGTATTAAAGGTGTAGACTACCCTACTATTGCGTTAGAAACATTATTAACTTTAAACCCAGATATGGTGATCATGCCTCATAATGCTTCTTATTCAAAAGATTCTATTTATAACTATGAATTCTTCTCATCACTTGATATAGTGAAGAACAAGAAGATTTATATTATGCCTGAAGTGGTTGAATCATGGTTGGATCCTGTTCCTTCTCATATTCTTGCATCACTCTGGCTATCATGTGTACTTCATCCTCATGATTATACATATGAGAATTATAAAAAGGATGTAATAGATTTTTATAAAGAGTTTTATGGTTTTAGTCTTGATGAATCACTTATCACAAAATAGAAAGGATAGAAAAAGATGTTAAATATTCAGGAATATGTAAGACCTCAGTCGCTTGAGGAAGCTTATGAACTCGTTCAGAACAGAAAAAACATTATTGTAGGTGGTATGTTATGGTTGAAGATGATGAATAGATCAGTTGAAAAGGCAATTGATTTATGTGATCTTCATTTAGATACTATTGAAGAAGATGATGAACAGTTTACTATTGGTGCAATGGTGACATTACGTCAGTTAGAAACTCATGAAGGATTAAATGCTTATACACATGATGCAATGAAGCATAGTGTAGAACATATTATTGGTGTGCAGTTTAGAAACTGTGCGACTGTGGGAGGTTCTATTTTTGGTCGTTATGGTTTCTCTGATGTATTATCTATGTTTATGGGATTAGATGCTTATGTAGAATTATATAACGGTGGTATTGTGCCTATGAGAGAGTTTGCTTGGATGCGTCCTTCTCTTGATATTCTTGTACGTGTTATTGTAAAGAAGACACCTATTAAGGTTTGTTATAAGTCACAGAGAAATGTAAGTACTGATTTCCCTGTTCTTACTTGTTGTGCAAGTTATATGAATGATACTTATTCTGTAGTAATTGGTGGTCGTCCTTTAAAGGCAATTGCTTATGAGAAACAGATGGAATTAAATGATGAGTCTATTGAAGCGTTTATTGAAGAAGTATCTTCTGAAATCAAACTTGGAAGCAATAACTTAGGTAGTGCAGAATATCGTCAGAAGCTTGTAAAGGTTCTTATGAGACGTTCATTAAAGGAATTGGAGGCACAGTAAGATGGAAATTACAATTACATTAAATGGAAAAACAATGACTCGTAGTATTTTACCTGATACTCTTCTTATTGATTTTGTAAGAAGTGAACATTGTCTTAGTGTTAAAAGAGGTTGTGATACAAGTAACTGTGGATTATGTACAGTATTATTAGACAACAAGCCTGTTCTTTCTTGTAGTGTTCTTGCAGCTAGAGCTGCAGGTCACGAAGTGACTACTTTAGAAGGGCTACAGGAAAAGGCAAGACCTCTTGCTGAATTTATTGCTGATCAGGGTGCTGAACAGTGTGGTTTCTGTAATCCTGGATTTATGATGAATACAATCGCATTACTAGAAGAAAATAAAGATCCAAGTGATGATGAAATCAGAGCATTCTTATCTGGTAACCTTTGTCGTTGTTCTGGTTATGAAGGACAATTAAGAGGTATTAGAAACTATATTAATTACTGCAAGGAAAATGGAAAGGAAGTGTTAGGATGAGTCAGGAATTAAAACAGGTTAACAAACCTATAAGAAAAAAAGATGCAATGAACCTATTACTAGGTAAACCTGTCTATGTTGATGATGTAACACCTCATGACTGTTTGATTGTAAAGCTTGTGCATTCTCCTCATGCTAATGCATTAATTGAGAGTATTGATATCCAAGCAGCTAAGGCAGTAGATACAATTGAAGCTGTTTATACTTATAAAGATGTGCCTCAGAAACGTTTTACTATGGCTGGTCAGACTTATCCAGAACCTAGTCCTTATGATCGCTTGATCTTGGATCAAAGAGTAAGATTCGTAGGTGATCCAGTTGCGATTGTTGCTGGTTATGATGAAAAGAAAGTAGATGAAGCATTAAAGCTTATTAAAGTAAAATATCAGGTAGAAGAAGCAGTATTAGACTTTAGAACTGCTAAGGATAATCCTATTCTTGTACATCCTGAAGATAACTGGAAAGCATTATGTCCTGTAGGGGCAGATAATAAGCGTAACTTAGTAGCCACTGCAGATGAAACACACGGTGATCTAGAAGAAGTATTTAAATCATGTGATCATGTGATTGAACGTACTTATCATGTTCCTGCAGTCAATCAGGCGATGATGGAAACATTCAGAACTTATTGTGAAATTGATACATATGGTCGTTTACATGTTATTAGTTCTACACAGATTGTTTTCCATGCACGTCGTATTCTTGCGAATGCTTTAGATATTCCTAAGTCTATGATTCGTGTTGAAAAGCCTCGTATTGGTGGTGGCTTTGGTGCAAAGCAGTCACTTGTGACTGAAATCTACCCTGCATTTGTTACATGGATGACTAAGAAACCATCTAAACTTATTTATACTCGTACTGAATCTCAGATTGCTGGTAGTCCACGTCATGAAATGGAAGTCACTACTAAAGTTGGTGCTATGAATGATGGTACTATTCGTGCCATTGATATATATACATTATCTAACTCTGGTGCCTTTGGTGAACATGGTCCTACAACTGTAGGTTTATCAGGTCATAAGTCTATTCCTCTTTATACAAATAATCTAGAAGCGTTCCGCTTCCATTATGATGTTGTTTATACAAATAGATTATCTTCTGGTGCATATCGTGGATATGGTGCGACTCAGGGTATTTATGCATTAGAAACATGTGTCAATGAATTAGCTGATATTTTACATATGGATCCAGTAGAAATCAGAGAAAAGAACATGGTACGTCAAGGTCAGAAGATGGATGCCTACTATGGTGAAATTGCGGATAGCTGTGCATTAGATAAATGTATGGAACGTGCTAAGAAAGAATTTGACTGGGAAAACCGTAAGACACATACTGTAATGCCTGATGGTCGTATTAAGGCAGCAGGTGTTGCAATGGCAATGCAGGGATCAGGTATCTCTGGTGTCGATGTTGGGTCTGCTACATTAAAGTTAAATGATGATGGTTCTTATATGTTAAGCATTGGTGCTGCAGATATGGGTACTGGATGTGATACTATTCTTGCCCAAATGGCTGCAGAAGAATTAGAATGTGATGTAGACAATATCGTTGTCTTTGGTGCAGATACTGATGCTTCTCCATATGATTCTGGTTCTTATGCTTCTAGTACAACTTATGTGACTGGTATGGCTGTAAGAAAAGCAAGTGAAGAACTTAAACAGAACATGTTGAAGATTGCTGCCGATAAGTGGGAATGTGATCCTGAATCATTAGTATTTACTGGCAATACAATTGTTAATCCATCTACAAATGAATCATTTACTCATATGGATATCGCTACATTCTCTCAGTGTGGTAATACAGTCCCTATCCAGGTAACATGTACTCATTCATCTAAAGTTTCTCCACCACCTTATATGGTAGGTATGGCAGAAATTGCATTAGATAAAGAAACAGGTTCTGTAGAAATACTAGATTATGTAGCCGTTGTAGACTGTGGTACTGTCGTTAATACAAACTTAGCCACTGTTCAGACTGAAGGTGGTCTTGTACAGGGTATCGGTATGGCATTATCTGAAAGTATTACTTATTCGCCTAAGGGTGGTTTAACAGAAAATAACTTCATGACATATAAGATTCCTACAAGACTTGATATGGGTCATTTACGTGTTTATTTTGAAAGCAGTTATGAAAAGACAGGTCCATTTGGTGCGAAGTCTATTGGTGAATGTGTCATCAATACACCAGCCCCAGCCTTATGTGCTGCCATCCACAGTGCATGTGGTGCATGGGTGAGAGATCTTCCAATGACACCTGAAAAGATTGTCATGGCTATCGATGAATAAAACATATATTATATATCTTGCATCAGGAAACAGCAGACGTTTTAAAGGAAACAAACTGCTGTTTCCTTTTCAAAATAAACCGTTATATCAACATACATTAGATGCATTATTAAAGAAATATAAGAATATAATTGTGGTATCACAATATGATGAGATACTACAATATGCGTCTCAAAGAGGCGCTCTCAGCATTTTATGTCTAGAGAGTATTCATGGTCTCTCTTATTCGATTAAGGCTGCTGTGAACTATTTAAATACGTTAGAGAAGCCATTTAGAATGATCTTCATGGTTGCTGATCAGCCTTACATTTCTATGAAGACAATCGATAAACTCATGCATACTACTCATAAACTAGCCAGTTGTGCTTATAAAGATAAAGTAGGCAACCCTACTCTATTTGAGAGTTCTTATATTCCTGAGTTACTTCTATTAAAACAAGACCAAGGTGGAAGAAAAGTATTAAATAAGCATCCTGATGAAGTAGAATATATACAAGTAGAGAATGTAAGAGAACTCTATGATATAGATTATCAAGAAGACCTGAAGCAGCTACAATAGCTGCTTTTTTTGATGCATCAAAAAAGTCCCTCTTTCGAGAGACGGTAGTGTTACATATGTTTCTTTGCAAAGTTCCATGTGTCTCTGCACATATCTTCTAGTGTCT
>NZ_UQGV01000058.1 GCF_900540665.1 uncultured Catenibacterium sp.
GCCACTACGTGGCAGGCAAGGGTACATGTTTTTAATTATTTCACCTGTCTACTTGACAGGGGCGGTTCAAACTAGAGCTCTTTTACTATTTACAATGTTTTCTATTGTAAGCATACATAACGGCAATGACAGTTTTACCATCAATAATACGTCCATCAAAGATTGCTTTGTAGGCTTCATCAATTGGCATCTTAATGATATTTAAGAATTCATCCGCATCACACTGTAAAGAATCTTCTACTTCCTTGAAGTCTTCTGCTTCATATATTCTGAGTATTTCACTTGAATATCCAGGTGTAGGAAGCATCTTTAAGATAGGACGCATGTTTTTAGCACGTCTATTTGTTTCTTCCTCAAATTCACGATAACAGGCCTTATCAGGATCTTCTCCTAATTCTAGCTTACCAGCAGGTATTTCTAATGTATCGCATCTATTTGGATAACGGAACTGCTTTACAAGAATAATTTCATCATTCTCTATCGCAAGTATACACACACCGCCATGATGATACACACATTCACGTACGGCAGTATTACCGTCTTGTAATAATACGTGTTCCTTAGTCACCTTCATGATGGCTCCATCATAAATTGTTGTTGAATCTATTTGTTTTTCCATGATTGTCACCTCGACTTTTATTATACCATAATCTAAGAGGTGTATGCTATAATGAGGGGGGTAAAGGAGACGTTATGAAAAAATTAGTAATCGATCAATATGATGATCATCAAAGAATAGATAAATATCTCAAGAAAGTGCTCGTCCAGGCACCTTCTTCACTTATATATAAAATGTTAAGAAAAAAAGATGTTAAAGTAAATGGCAAAAGAGTAAAGGAAAACTATATTCTTCATTCGGGAGATGAGGTGGAACTATTCTTATATGAAGATAAATTCAAGGAATACACAAAGCCTTTAACAATTTATGAGTTACCTATTACTTTTAAAGTTGTTTATGAAGATGCACATATTCTTATTGTAGATAAACCTGCCGGTTTACTTGTTCATGAAGATATTAATGAATCAGTGAATACATTATCTAACCAGGTACTTACTTATTTACATCAGAAGGGTGAATATGATCCAGAAAAGAATATCAGCTTTACACCAGGTCCAGTGCATCGCTTAGACCGTAATACAAGTGGACTTGTGATCTTTGGTAAAGATATGCGAGCACTTCAGGATTTAAATACAATGATGAAAACAAGACAAGGCATTGAAAAGAAGTATCTCACTATTGCAATGGGACATATGAAGGATGCCACATTATCAGGATATGTCAAAAAGAATGAAGATGAAGGAAAGATGTATTTAGTAAAGAAAGATACACCGGGGGCTTTATCTATGAAAACAATAGTGCATGTCTTAAAAAGATGTTCTACTTGCTCTTTAGTAGAAGTACAGCTCATCACCGGCCGTACACATCAGATTCGTATCCATTTAAGTGCGACAGGACATCCGGTTATGGGTGATAGTAAATATGGAGATTTTGAATGGAATAAGGAAGTAAAGAAGAAATTCCATCTTAATCATCAATTCCTCCATGCTTATCGATTAACTTTTGTGAATCCGATAGGCTCTATGAGTTACTTAAAAGGTAAAACGGTTACTTCACAATTACCAGAACAGTTAGAAAAGATACAAAAAGAACTTTTTTCATAGCGTGGAAGTGTAATATGTAATATAATATTTCAAGGAGGTATAGAGAACATGAAGTATTATATTGGAATTGATTTAGGTGGTACAAACGTAAGAACTTTACTTGTTGATGAAAATGGTCAGTCATATAGTGAAGTGAAGGATGCTACTGAAAGAGAAAAAGGACCAGATGCTGTTACTGCAAAAATCTGTCGTCAGATTGAAGCAATCGATTATACAGTATGTGGTGGTATTGAAAATGTAGAAGGTATTGGTATTGGTGTACCTGGACCAGTTGATGTTGTAAAGGGTGTTATGATTATGGCAAGCAACCTTCCTGGTTTTGAAAATTACCCAATTGCTGAAAAGTTATCTACAAAATTCAATAAACCTGTATTTTTAGATAATGATGCAAACGTTGCTGGTCTTGCTGAAGCAGTATTAGGTGCTGGTAAGAATTATCCAACTTGTTATTATGTAACAGTTTCTACTGGTATTGGTGGCGCTTTTACAGTAAATAAACAGCTAATTTCTGGCGGTAGAGGACATGCTGGTGAAATCGGTAATATTATCGTTAAGAATAATGGTTATAAGCAGGGGGCTTTAAACCCAGGTGCTGCAGAAGGAGAATGTTCTGGTACTGCAATCACTAGAAAGGGTCAGGAAGCTCTTGGAAAGGATTTAGTACATCATGCAGGTGATGTATTTAGATTAGCGGCTGAAGGTAATGAAACAGCTCAGGGTATTGCGGATGAATGTATTAGTGAACTTGCTACATTATTCGCAAATATCGCACATACAGTTGATCCACATTGCTTTGTAGTAGGTGGCGGTGTTATGAAGTCTAAGAAGTATTTCCTAGACCAGTTAACAAAAGAATTCAATCAGAAGATTCATGTAGGTATGAGAAATCATATTCCACTACTTGAAACAGAATTAGAAGACTGTGGTGCTATCGGTGCTGCAATGCTTCCAATGACAAGAATGAACGCAGAATAATAGGAGGCTCTTTCAAGAGCCTTTTTTGTGTGGTAGAATACTAGACAAAGGGAGGTAGAACATGAAAAGAGTTGTACTTGGATTAAGTGGCGGTGTAGATAGTGCCGTTGCTGCTTATTTATTAAAGAAACAAGGTTATGAAGTAATCTGTGTATTTATGAGAAACTGGGATAGTTCATTAAATAATGATATTCTAGGTAACCCTACAAATGATGACGATGTATGTCCACAAGAAAAAGATTATCAGGATGCGCAGGCTGTTGCGACTCATCTTGGGCTTGAAATTCGTAGAGTGGACTTTATTAAAGAATACTGGGATCAGGTCTTTACATATTTCCTAGAAGAATATGCGAAAGGTCGTACACCTAATCCTGATATCTTATGTAATAAACATATAAAATTTAAAGCCTTTTTAGATTATGCTAAGTCTATTGATGCTGATTATATTGCGACAGGACATTATGCCCGTGTTGTTCATACTGAAGGAAAAGAATCTGTGATGCTTCGTGGTGTAGATAATAATAAGGATCAGACTTATTTCTTATGTCAATTGAATCAGAATCAGTTAAATAACTCACTGTTCCCAATTGGTGAACTCACTAAACCTGAAGTAAGACGAATTGCGGAAGAACTTGATCTTCCTGTAGCCCATAAGAAGGATTCTACAGGAATCTGCTTCATTGGTGAAAGAGACTTTAGAGAATTCTTAAAGAACTATATTCCTGCTAAATCAGGCAAGATGGTGGATATTGTATCTAAGAAGGTTATTGGTGATCATCAGGGTATTATGTACTATACAATCGGGCAGAGAAAAGGCTTAGGTATTGGCGGTAATGGTGAGCCTTGGTTTGTCGTTGGAAAAGATTATGATAAGAATATTTTATATATTGCTCAGGGGGATAGTAATAAATGGTTATTGTCTCATGGCGCATTGATTACTGATGTGAACTGGGTATCTAAAACAAAGCCAGAAGGTGAATATGATTGTACGGCTAAGTTTAGATATCGCCAGAAAGATAATGATGTATCTTTACACTTTATTGATGAAACAACACTTTATGTTACATTTAAGAAACCAATCAAGGCGGTCACTCCAGGACAGGCAGCTGTCTTCTATGATGGAGATGTATGTCTAGGCGGAGGTACGATTGATAAAGTCTATAAAGACGGCAAGGAGATTGATTATCTATAATGGAAGAATATGAAGGCATTATAAGTAAGGTTATTTTCTATAATCCAGAAAATAAATATATAGTTGCAGTTTTTGAGACAGATGATGAAGAAATCACTATTACAGGAAATATGTCCTATGTCAATAATGATGATCGTTATCGTATTAAAGGGAACTATGTGACACATCCACGTTATGGAAAACAATTCAAGGTGTCTTCTTATGAGATAATTCTAGCGGATGATCGAGGTGAGATTATCCGCTATCTTTCTTCACCGCTCTTTAAGGGAGTAGGTAAGAAGATGGCTGAAAGAATTGTGGATGCTTTAGGTGAAAAAGCTCTTACAACTATTAAGGAGAATCCAGAGTGTTTAAATGGGATTCCTCATATGAGTGAGACAATTAAAAATAATATTGTTGGTATACTCACGAGTCAGGATTATGATCAGCAGGTATTATCTTTCTTTATGGGCAATGGTATTTCTACGCGTAATCTGACTTTAATACAGAATTATTATAAAGAGAAGACACTTGATGTATTGCAGAATGATCCTTATCGTCTTATTGATGATATAGAAGGTATTGGTTTTAAAAGTGTTGACGAACTCGCAATGAAAACCGGTGTAGAGCCACTTGATGAAAAACGTATTCAGGCAGGGATTCTGGCTTCTTTAATGGATTTATGTTTTCAAACAGGAAGTACCTATAGTGATTATGAATCTTTTTATCATAATTTCAGACGTATGCTACCTGAATGTCCTGATGAATTATTTGAGAAGAATCTAGATGATATTACAGGTACAAAAGTAATTCAGGAAGAAGATCGTTATTACCCAGATGATTTATATGAGAGTGAGAAGATGATTGCTGAAAAGTTTGAACGTTATCTGAATCAATCAGCTAATCCTATTGAAGAGTCTTTAATTGATGAAAAAATTAAAAGAACAGAAAAATCACAGGGTATTACATATGATGAAATACAGAAGAATGCGATTAAGAAGTTCTTAGAAGAATCTGCGCTTATTTTAACAGGTGGTCCAGGTACAGGGAAAACAACAATCGTACAGGCTATTTTAAAGGTTTATCGTTCATTATATCCTGATGAAAAGATTGGTTTGGTAGCACCTACAGGACGTGCGGCTAAGCGACTATCAGAATTGACTAAACTAGAGGCATCCACTATTCATCGCTTATTAAAATGGGATATATCTACTAATACATTCTCTATGAATGCCGATCATCCTTTAGATATAGATCTCCTTGTTATTGATGAGTTCTCGATGGTAGATACTCTCTTATTTTCTAAATTACTAGATGCCTGTGGTCATGTTCATAAGATTCTGCTTATTGGTGATGACCAGCAGCTGCCATCTGTATCACCAGGTAATGTCTTAAAGGATATGTTATTGAGTGGTATTCCTCATATCTGCTTACAGACTATTTATCGTCAAGAAGAAGGCAGTGGCATTGTGGCATTATCCCATGATATTAGAAACGATCAATATGATTCACATGTCTTTGATGATTATCGTGATATTCATTTTACTGTCTGTCCTAATAAAGATGTCGCTCATTGTGTACAGATTATTGTGAAAAAGGCAGTCGAAGAAGGTTATGATGCATCTGATGTACAGGTACTTGCTCCTATGTATCGTGGTGTTGCAGGTATAGATGCTTTAAATGAATCGTTACAGGCTATTTTTAATCCACCCACAAGTGATAAAGCTGAAATCAAAGTGGGCGGTAAAATCTTTAGGGAAGGAGATAAGCTTCTTCAATTAAGAAATCGTCCGGATGATGATGTCTATAATGGAGATGTAGGTATTCTAGTAGAAATAGAAAGTAAGGAAGATACAGGGTTACCTTATGACAGCTTGACAGTGGACTTTGATGGTCAGTTTGTCAATTATCGTACCAGTGAATTCAATATGTTAAGGCATGCTTATTGCATGTCCGTTCATAAATCTCAGGGTAATGAATTTAAGATTGTTATTATGTCAGTGCTGCCAGAATATAGCATCATGATGAAGAAGAACTTATTATATACAGGTATCACAAGAGCTAAGCAGTCTTTGTTTATCTTAGGAGATCATAGTGTCTTTATTCGAGGTCTACATAATAATCAGGATGAACAAAGACGCACAACATTACTCAAACGCTTTCAGGAGAGACAGAATACTTCTACTTTTTCGATATCTGACTTCGAATAATCAAGTAAATAATTCGTTAAAAACATTAAATTTAAGTTATTTTTGTAAAGTACTTTACATAAACTTAAGATTATTTTAACATTTAGTTAACGACATTTGCGTGGAGACACGTTATAATGGAGTGGTAAAAGAAGGAAAACGAGATTATGAAAATAACTAACTGGCTTGATTTGTTAGGTGGGCTGGCACTCTTTTTGTATGGAATGCAGGTTTTGAGTGATTCCTTAGAAGATGCTGCAGGTGACCGCTTAAAAACTATCTTAGAAAAATTAACAAATACAAAATTTAAAGGTGTTCTTGTCGGAATCGGTGTAACAGCTGCTGTGCAGAGTTCTTCTGCGGTGACTGTTATGTTGATTGGTTTCATGAATGCTAGCTTGATGACATTAAACAGATGTATCTGGGTTGTAATGGGTTCTAATATCGGTACAACTATTACAGCGCAGATGATTGCAATTAATGTAGGTGTTGTTGCACCGGTCTTTGCCGTTACGGGTGTCTTCATGTGCTTATTCTTTAAGAGTCGTAAGGTAAGAGGTATTGGTTCAGTCATGACTGGATTTGGTATTCTTTTCATGGGTCTGAATATGATGAGCGGGGCCGTTGTGCCACTTCAGAAGGAACCGGTCTTTATTAAATTAATGACAACTCTTTCTAATCCAATACTTGCAGTATTATTTGCGGCTGCCTTTACTGCATTGATCCAGTCTTCTGGTGCAGCAGTAGGTATCCTTTCTGCACTTGCAACTAAGGGCTTAGTTCCATTTAGCACAGCAGCATTCATGGTATGTGGATTAAACATCGGTACTTGTATTACTGCTATTCTTGCATCAGTGACTGGATGTAGAAATTCTAAGCGTATTGCGACATTCCATGTTTTATTTAACTTAGTAGGTACAATCTTCTTCTTGATTGTATGTTCTGTTACACCATTATTATCATGGATTGCAGCATTCTCTGGATCTCCAGCTCATCAGGTGGCAAATTTCCATACAGTATTTAATATTGCGACTACACTTATTATGCTGCCATTTGATGCGGTGTTTATGAAACTTATCTACAAGTTATTACCAATCAAAGGTGAAATGCTTGCAGAAGGTTCTTTAATCGAAGAATAGAGATAAGGCTTGCGCCTTATCTCTTTTTTATGTATAATAGGTGCATAATCGTTGAGAAAGACAAGTACTTCATAGAGGTCTTAAGAGAGAGAACGGGTGGTGCAAGTTCTTGGGTGTATGAAGGAAGGCTCCTTTCGAGAGTGATGTAAACATCAACGTATGACTGCGTTAAAGTCATAAAGGGCATAGATAGTATCTATGAATAAGGATGGTACCGCGATTTAAGTCGTTCCTTTTAAGGAACGGCTTTTTTATTTAGGAGGATATTATGAAAAAGTTAACAGGTAATCAGACTCGTGCATTATTCCTTGAATATTTCAAGAAACAGGGACATATGGTTGAACCAAGTGCTTCATTGATTCCACATGATGACCCAACATTATTATGGATCAATGCAGGTGTAGCTGCATTAAAGAAATACTTTGATGGTACAGAAAAACCAGCATGTCATCGTATCACAAATGCACAGAAATCTATTCGTACAAACGATATTGAAAACGTAGGGAAGACAGCACGTCACCATACATTCTTTGAAATGTTAGGTAACTTCTCTATTGGTGATTATTTTAAAACAGAAGCAATTCATTTTGCATGGGAATTCTTAACAGGAGAAGAATGGCTTGCTTTTGATAAAGATAAATTATATATCACTGTTTATACAGATGATGAAGATGCGTACAATGTATGGACTAAAGAATGTGGTGTAGATCCATCACATATCTTAAAGACTGCAGATAACTTCTGGGAAATCGGTGCAGGACCTGGTGGACCAGATAGTGAAATCTTCTACGACCGTGGAGAAAAATATGACCCAGATCATATTGGTGAAAGACTATTCTTTGAAGAAATGGAAAATGATCGTTATGTAGAAATCTGGAACATTGTATTCTCACAGTTTGATTGTGATCCTACAATTGATCGTAAGGATTATAAAGAATTACCACATAAGAATATTGATACTGGTATGGGTCTTGAAAGAATTACTTCAATCATCCAGGAAGGTGAAACAAACTTCGATACAGACTTGTTCTTACCTATCATTCATGCAACAGAAGAATTAGCTGATGTAAAGTATGCAGAAGATAAGATGGCTTATAGAGTTATTGCCGATCATATCCGTACTGTTACATTCGCATTAAGTGATGGTGCTATGTTTGACCGTGCAGGACGTGGTTATGTATTAAGAAGAATTTTAAGAAGAGCTGTTCGTTATGGTAAGAACATCGGTATCGATAAGCCTTTCTTATATACTTTAGTAGATGTTGTAGTAGAAAATATGAAAGAGTTCTATGATTATCTTCCAGAAAAAGCAGAATTCGTCAAAGAGGCTGTTAAGAAGGAAGAAGTGGCATTCCATAAGACATTATCTCAGGGTGAAAAGAAGATCAAAGATGTTATTGCACACTCTGATAATAAGATGATTGATGGTTCTACTGCTTTCATGTTATATGATACATATGGTTTCCCACTAGAATTAACTATTGAAATAGCTGAAGAATCTGGATTCAGCGTAGATAGCGAAGGATTCCAGGTAGAAATGAAAGCACAGCAGGATCGTGCACGTGCAGCACGTGGTGAAAGAGAATCAATGGCTTCTCAGAAGATTGATTTAATGGATTTCACTACACCTTCTACTTTTGTTTACAACACAGCACCTTGTAAGACTACAGTCATTGGACTATTCAAGGATGGAGAAAAGGTTGAAGAATTAACTGATGAAGGTGAAATCATTGTTGAAACAACTAATTTCTATGCTGAAATGGGTGGCCAGTGTGCAGATACAGGTTCTGCTCATTCAGATCAGTTTGATGGGGAAGTAGTGAATGTATTAAAGGCACCTAATGGTCAGCACTTACATTATATTAAATTAACTAGCGGTATTGTACATGTAGGTGATACTGTAGAATTAACAGTAGATACAGCACGTCGTGCTTTAATTGAAAATAACCATACAGCCACTCACTTATTAGATGCAGCATTAAAGAATGTCTTAGGAGCACATGTTGGACAGGCTGGTTCATACTTAGATGAAAACAGATTACGTTTTGATTTCACTCATCCATCAAAGATGACTAAAGAAGAATTGACAGCTGTAGAAGATATGGTTAATGAATATATCTTCAAGGGTGTAGATGTAGATGTAAAAGAAATGCCTAAGGAAGAAGCAATCAATGCAGGTGCAACAGCTTTATTTGATGAAAAATATGGTGATGTTGTAAGAGTTGTACGTGTAGGTGACTTCTCAGTTGAATTATGTGGTGGTACACATGTTTCTAATACTGCAAAGATTGGTTTATTCAAGATTGAAATGGAAACTTCAGTTGGTTCTGGTGTAAGAAGAATTGAAGCAGTGACTAATGTGAGAGCTTATAAAGCATTAAGAAAATCTGAAGAAACTTTAGAAGAAGTAGGTACTGTACTTAAGGCCAATGATTTGAATAAGATTGTAGAAAAAGCTGAAAGCACTATGACTTCACTTAATGCAATGAAGAAAGAAATCGAAACATTAACTAGTAAGTTGAATGCATTAGAAGCAAAGAACCAGGCATCTCAGGTTGAAGAAGTCAATGGTGTGAAGTTCCTTTATACTCATGTAGAAAAGGATAATGCAGCTACTAAGCAGATGGCATTTGATTTTAGAGACCAGTTAGGTAGTGGTATTGTCGTAGTGACAAGCACTTATGAAGGAAAAAATTCATATTTTGTAGGTATTACTAAAGATCTTACAAGTACATATAAAGCAGGTGTATTAGTTAAAGCTATGAATGAAGTACTTGATGGCCGTGGCGGAGGAAAACCAGATTTCGCTCAGGGTGGTGCACCTACATTAGATAAGATTGATGAAGCAATCGCTGCTTTAAAATCTAAATTGTAAAAAAATTGAATTTCATCTTCGTTTATACTAAAATATAATTTGTATAGGGAGGGTTCATTATGGCACAAGATTATACACAGACAAGAGTATTTAACTCAGAAGATCTCAAGCGAGAAGTAATTAGAAACAACTTAATGACAGTTGCTGAGGCTTTAGAAGAAAGAGGATATAATGCAGTTCACCAGATTGCTGGTTATCTGATCTCTAATGATCCTGCTTATATTTCAAGTCATAAGAGTGCAAGATCTATTATTCAGCAGGCTGATCGTGATGAAATTATTGAAGAACTTGTAAAGTTTTATTTGGAGTCTAAATAGTGGAAAAGATTTTAGGACTAGATTTAGGTTCACGTACTTGCGGTATTGCGATAAGTGATACATTAGGAATGCTTGCACATGGTGTAGAAACTTATCATTTCAGCGAAAACGCTTATAAGAAATGTGCTTATCATATCAAGAATATCGTAGAAGAGAATAATATTCATACAATTGTTTTAGGATTACCTAAGCATATGAATGGTGATCTTGGTGAACGTGCACAGATTTCTATTGATTTTAAAGAACGTTTAGAGAAGATGATGGATGTTGAAGTTATTCTTGAAGATGAAAGATTAACTACTGTTATAGCGACAAATAATCTGATTTTTGGTGATGTTTCTAGAAAGAAACGTAAACAGGTTGTTGATAAGATGGCAGCAGTTGAAATTCTTCAGGGCTATCTTGATAAGATAAGGAGATAAGCAATGAACGACAATAAAATTGTGATTACTGATAATAATGGGGAAGAAAACGTATTTGAAATTCTTTTCACTTATGAGGATGAAGAGAACGGAAATAAATATGTCATGTATTATAGTGAAGACGATGATGAGCAGATTTTTGCATCTCGTTATGATGATGACAATCATTTATACGATATTGAAGATCCAGCTGAATGGGAGCGTCTAGAA
Organism: uncultured Catenibacterium sp.; assembly: GCF_900540665.1. Lineage (GTDB taxonomy): Bacteria > Bacillota_I > Bacilli_A > Erysipelotrichales > Coprobacillaceae > Catenibacterium. Next base: position 10,961 of record NZ_UQGV01000058.1, read on the forward strand.
GAAGTTCTAGAAGACTTCAATATGCATGATGAAGAAGCAACAGATGATAAATGTGATGGCTGCGTATGCGAAGATGGGGACTGCGTCACAGATTGTTCTGAATGTGATAAGAACTAGGTAACAACCGTTACCTAGTTTTAGTAAGGAGATTATTATGGGACTTTTTAATAAAACAAAAACAGTAGATATTTTCTTTGTAGGCAGTGAAGGAACAGACCTTGATCGTGGTATCTATGCATTCTATTTTAATGTAGATAACGGAGAAATCATTAAGAAATCTTTCGTTAAGTCTCTTGCCAGCCCTCTTGCAATGAATAGAAATGGACGTTTTATGTACTTGACTTACCGTAATGGGACAGGACGCGCTCAGGATGGTGGGATCTGGCAGTATGCCTGCATGGAACTTCAGCTAGGACTTGCAGCAAGAATTGGTAATGAAGGACGTACATATATCCAGACTGTTTTAAATAAAGATCGTAATTATGCCTATGCAATTGATTATTATAATGGTGAAGTAGTCACTGTACCAATTAAGACTTCTAAAATCATTAGAGTATCAAAAACAGTAAAACTAGATGGTCATAGTATTGATCCAGTAAAACAGACTGAATCTCATCCTACATCTATGACATTCACTCCAGATAATACTAAACTTGTTGTCACTGATTTAGGTGGCGATGAAGTGATCTTCTTTACTGAAGGTGAAAAGGGTGAATTAATCAAGGATGAAGAATTATCATTCAAGCTTACTCCTGGCAGTGGTCCATTGAAGCTTGTTTATTCTAAGAACCGTAAATTTGCATATATCTTGAATTCAATTTCAAGTACAATTGCTTGTTATAGTGTAAAGCATAACAAGTTTACTCTAGTTGATGAAGTGATGACTTATTCTAGAGATGAATATGATGGTGTGAATACACCTATGGATATGGTTATTACTGAAAATGGACATTTCATCTTTGTAATTAATAAAGGTGATGATACACTTGTTGCCTTTGAAAGAGACGCAAAAACAGGAAAACTTACAAGAGTGGACTGTATGGAAACAGATGAAGGACCTAAATCTTTACTCTTATTTAGAGATAAGTACCTGCTTGTTGCATGTAAACAGGGTGGATCACTTGAAAGCTTTGAAATTAAAGAAGATGAAAAACGTGCTGTTCTATATGAAACACATCATCAATTCACTATCCATGCCCCAGTATGTATGGAAAAAGGAGCAGAAAACTTACGTGTAGTAAAATAAGGCATTTTCATGCCTTTTTTTTTATGGCAATTATCGGCTTAATTCTATATAATGGTTAAGGAAAAGGAGATGTAAGTATGAAAAAGAAAATCATAGCGGCAGTCCTTGTAGTTGTATTATTAATTGGAGGAACAGGCTTATTTTATATAAGTGGTACAGGACATGTCTCTTCTAAAAGTGAAGTCGTACATGTGACTGTAAAAAAGGGTGAGAATGCCTATACAGTATTAAATACATTAAAATCAAAAGGTTTAGTAAAAAATACATTAGCAGCGAAGGTTTATTTAAAACTTCATAAACCGTCTGTTGTTTCTCAGACTTACAATTTGAATAAGAATATGTCACTTTCAAAGATGTATGACATCATGTCAAAGATGAACAGTCCTTATGTTGTGAAATCTTCCTTGACTATTCCTGAAGGAATCACTATTCCTCAGGTGGCTAAAAAAGTTGCAAATGTAACTGGTAAAACAGAACAGGAAGTATTAGATAAATGGGCTGATCAGTCTTATTTAAAGCAGTTAATTTCTAAATATTGGTTCTTAAGTGATGATATTCTTCAAAAGGGCATTCATTATCCATTAGAAGGTTATCTCTATCCAGAAACATATGTACTTTATGGTGAATCTACAACTATTGAAAAGGTCACAGAAGAAATGCTGGATTATATGGATCAACAATTAACACCTTATAAGGATTCAATGACTAAGCTTGGTTATACACCTCATCAATTCTTAACATTATGCTCAGTCGTAGAAAGAGAATCTTTATTTGATAAAGACCGTCCAGCCATTGCGGGCGTATTTATCAATCGTTTAAAGATAGGTATGAGATTACAGTCAGATATTACTGTCAACTATGCATTAAATAGAACAGGTGTCAAAGTCTCTACAAAGATGACTAAGATTGATTCTCCTTATAATACATATAAATATGCAGGGCTTCCTATTGGTCCTATTGCATGTGTTCCACAAAAGACAATGGATGCAGTCGCAAACTATACACCATCTGATTATTTATTCTTCTTTGCGAAGAAAGATGGGACTGTCATCTATTCAAAGAAATATGAAGAACATCAAAAAGCAGTGAAGGAGAATAAGTGGTATTAATGAAATCATTTTATGAATTAGAAGAATATGCACTTGTGAAAGATGTGCCTATTATGCAGAAGGAAGGTATTGAATACCTTATTGATGAATTAAATAAGAGAAATGCGGAGTCTGTATTAGAGATTGGAAGTGCCATTGGGTATTCATCTTTAATGATGGTAACTCATGTCAAAGGTCTTCATGTAGATACAATTGAAAGAGATGATACACGTTATCAGGAAGCAGTTGTAAATATTAAGGATTTCCATCAGGAAGACAACATCACAATCTATCATGAAGATGCATTAGAGTTTGATGATACATTGTTGAATCATGCTCCTTATGATTGTCTATTTATTGATGCGGCTAAAGCGCAATATCAGCGTTTCTTTGAAAAATATGTCCCTTATTTAAAGGAAGATGGATTTGTGTTAGTGGATAATCTTGATTTCCATGGCATGATTTTTGATATACCAAATATTAAGAATAGAAACACACGTGCTCTTGTAAGAAAGATCAAACGTTTTAAAGACTGGATCTTCTCTAATGAAGAGTATGATGCACATTATGTGCAGGTAGGTGATGGTCTATGTATCATTACTAGAAAGGATTAAAATGAAAATCGCAATTAATTTAAATAATCGTGGATATCTTTATGATTATGTTGATATGGGTGTTTCTTTGATTATGGCTGGATCAGACTATAGTGTTTTGACACCAGTGAAGTTTTCTATTGAAGAATTGAAAGAAATTAAAGAACAGGCTAAAGAACTTTATGTTTATGTAAATGCTATGTATGACGAACATGATCTAGAAGGCTTAGAAAAGCATATTGATGCGTTACATGAGATTGGAATCAATGGATTGATTTTCCAGGATTTTGGTGTATTACGTATGGTGAATCAAAAGGGTTATGATTTCAAGATGATTTATCACCCTTTAACTCTTAATACCAATTCAAGTACATTGAATACTTTATCTCATTATGGTATTTCTGGTGCTTTTGTTTCTAAAGAAATATCTTTAAAGGAACAGCTGGAAATCCGTAAGAATTGTGATATGCCATTATTTGTATTAGGCCATGGTGTACAGTATATGATGATGAGTAAGAGACATTTGATTTCTAACTATGAATCAGCAAGCAATACTACTTTAGACCATAATAAAGATGCTCTTACAATCAATCCACGTGGACAGGATTTCCCATGTCATATATATGAAACAAGCCGTGGAACGGCTGTGTTCAGTAAATCTAGACTATATACATTGGACTTATTCAATACACTAAAGGACTTTGACTACCTTTATATTGAAACAATGTTTATGGATTCAAGAGAAGCAGTAGAAGTCACTAGTATGTATTGTGATTGTCTTAAAGCCCTAGAAAGAGGTACATATGATAAAGAAGTGAAGGAATATCTTCCTTTATTAAGAAAGATATCAAAACCTCTTGATCGTGGTTTTCTATATGATGATACAATTTATCGTCTTGAAGATGTAAAGAGGAGGGATCTAGAAGATGCAGCCAATAAGTAAGATTATTGATGGTCGTCGTGTGATTGTAAAGAAACCAGAATTACTTGCCCCTGCAGGAAACCTAGAAAAGCTTAAAACAGCTATTATCTATGGTGCAGATGCAGTGTTTATTGGTGGTAAAGAATTCTCTTTACGTTCCCAGGCATCTAACTTCTCTATAGAAGATATTAAAGAGGCGGTACAATTCGCTAATCAATATGGTGCTAAAATACATGTTACATGTAATATCATTCTTCATCATGATAACCTAGAAGGTATTAAAGAATACTTACAGGCATTAGATGATGCAGGTGTTACAGCTATTATTGTGGCAGACCCATATATTATGAATCTAGCAAAAAGCATGAACTTAAAACTAGAAGTTCATGTCTCCACACAGATGTCTGTCACTAACTCATCTGCTGTTAAGTTCTTTGAAGATATGGGAATGGATAGAGTTGTACTTGGTCGTGAAACAACTTTTGTTGACCTTAAGGATATTAGAAAAAATGCTCCTGATATTGACTTAGAGTATTTCATACATGGGGCAATGTGTATTTCTTATAGTGGTCGCTGTATGTTATCTAATTACTATTCAAGAAGAGATGCCAATAGAGGTGGCTGTTCACAGAGCTGTCGCTGGTATTATGATTTAGAAGAAAATGGACAGTCTATCAATGAAGATTTCCCATTTACTATGTCTTCTAAGGATATGTGTCTCATCCATCATATTGGTGAATTAATTGAATGTGGTATAGATTCATTCAAGATAGAAGGACGTATGAAGTCTGTTCATTATATTGCGACTGTTGTATCTACATATAGAAAACTTATTGATACATATTGCGCTGATCCTGATCATTTTGCGGACTCACAGAAATATGAAGATGAATTACAGAAGGCAGCCAATAGAGCATTCTGTCATGGATTCTTCTATGATAATCCTGGTGTAGATGAACAGCTTTATAACTTAAGAGATGAACATCCTACACAGGAATTCGTCATGCGTGTTCTAGGATATGATCAAGAAACAAAACGTGCAAAAATTGAACAACGTAACTATTTTAAAGTGGGGGACAAGATAGAAATATTCTCTCCTAGTCATTCAAATATTTATTTTACTGTTGATAAGATTTATAATGAAGATAATGAATTGGTGGAAGTAGCGAACCACCCAATGGAAATACTTTATGTAGAAATTGATTATCCAGTATTAGAGAATGATATGGGAAGGAAGGTAAACCATGGAAAATAAAGCTGTCATTATTGGGATTGCAGGAGGAAGTGCTTCTGGTAAGACTTCCATTGCGCAATCCATCTATGACCGTTTTAAAGGCAGTCATAGAGTAAAAATCATCAAACAGGATGATTACTACAAAGATCAAAGTGACAAGACAATGGAAGAAAGAGTTAAAACAAACTACGATCATCCATTTGCGTTTGATAATGATCTATTAGTATCAGATTTAAAGAAACTTAAACAGAAAGAAAGAATTGAAAAGCCTACTTATGATTATGCTAAGCATACAAGAAGTGATATCACAGAAGTCATTGAAGATCGTGATGTTATTATTCTTGAAGGTATCTTTGTATTAGCAGAAGAAGAGGTAAGAAATCTCTGTGATATTCTGATCTATGTGGATACAGATGCTGATATCCGCTTTATCAGACGATTAAGAAGAGATGTAGAAGAACGTGCAAGAACTGTTGATTCAGTCTGCAACCAGTATTTAGAGACTGTCAGACCAATGCATGAACAGTTCATTGAACCATCTAAGAAATATGCTCATATTATTATTCCAGAAGGTGGCACAAATACTGTCGCAATTGATTTATTGATCACAAAAATAAGTAGTATTCTAGGCGATTAAATCGTTCTTGTCTAATTAAAATAAGTATGTTATTAATGAGTGGCGAAAAAACCATAGGCTTGTCTATGGGATGAAAGCCACATAATTAAAAGAATTAAGATTAATAGAATCAAAGTATTGAATAGTGGAATCAAAAT
>NZ_UQGV01000059.1 GCF_900540665.1 uncultured Catenibacterium sp.
ATACCAATTTGGGATAGCCCAATTGATATTTTCATCTAATTTGTCAACAATCTGAGAGGATAGTCATGCTATCCTCTCATTCATTATTCTGCATCTTCAGACATCATTGAGTCTAATACTTCCTGCACAAATGCATATTCTTCATCTGTTTCAATAGGAAGAATATTATCTGCATCTTCAGGATCTACCTGTGAAGCATAGATATTCAACTGATCATGTTCATCTGAACTGTTATCTGTATAGATGATATATTCTTTTCCTGTTGCGTCATCTGTAAAACCTAAGAGGACTTCACAAGTTACTTCTTCACCATCTACGTCTAGTACGAATGTGTCTTTCATTAAATTTTTACCCTATTTAAATGCCAGATATCCTTTACATAATCTTCAATAGTTCTATCACTTGAGAAATGACCACTCTTCGCAATATTAGCTAAGCACATCTTAGACCAGTTCTGACGATCCTGATATAAGTTGTTGATCTTTTCCTGAGCAAGTCTATAGCTTTCAAAATCTTTTAATAAGAAGTATTCATCATTTCTGCTCATTAATTCATCAAAGATAATCTTGAATTCTTCTCTTGATGGATGGAAAGTACCATCTACTAATGAATCAACAACCTTCTTGATGTTTGGATTATTGTTGTATTCATTCCAAGAATTATAAGTACCTTTTGCTTTTAATTCGTTGACTTCATTATCCTTCATACCGAAGATTACAATGTTGTCATCACCAACTAAGTCAGCAATTTCTACATTGGCACCATCTAATGTACCAAGTGTTAAAGCACCATTCATCATGAACTTCATGTTAGAAGTACCACTTGCTTCCTTACCAGCAGTAGAAATCTGTTCAGATACATCTGCAGCAGGAATAATCTTTTCAGCAATAGTAACTCCATAGTTTTCAATAAATACAACCTTTAAGTATTTATTTGTTTCTGGGTCATTGTTTACCTTATCCGCAACGCTATTGATTAACTTAATAATCTTCTTAGCTAAGTAGTAAGAAGGAGCGGCTTTTGCACCAAAGATATAAGTATGTGGATAGATTCTGAAACTGCTATCTTCTTTCATTCTCTGGTATAAATAGATAATATGCATTACATTTAATAACTGTCTCTTGTATGCATGTAATCTCTTAACCTGAATATCAAAGATAGAATTAACATCTACATCAACACCATTATGTTCCTTAATGTAATCTGCAAGAATCTGTTTTCTCTGCTGTTTTACATTGTAGAACTTACTCTGAGTAATTGAGTCTTCTACAAATGGTGCTAATTTCTGTAAATCATCAGGTCTATGCATCCAGCTATCCCCAATTGATTCATTGATTAATGAAGTTAACTGTGGGTTACAATATGCAAGCCATCTTCTATGAGTTACACCATTTGTTTTATTGTTGAATTTGTTAGGATATAAAGTATCAAAATCCTTCATTTCTCTTTCTTTTAAGATGTCAGAGTGAAGCTGTGCTACACCATTAACACTAAATGAACCTGCAATCGCAAGTCTAGCCATATGTACCTGACCATCTTTAATGATCATAACTCTCTGTAATAATTCGTTATCATTTTCAGTCTGCTGTTTTACGAAGCCAATGAAACGTCTATTGATTTCTTCAATGATCTGATAAACTCTTGGTAATAAGTCTCTCATCATATCAACAGGCCATTTTTCTAATGCTTCAGCAAGGATTGTATGGTTTGTATAAGCACAAGTCTTACATACGATATTCCATGCATCATCCCATTCCATTCCATAATCATCAATAAATACACGCATTAATTCAGGAATAACTAATACTGGATGTGTATCATTTAACTGAATAACGTTCTTTTCATGGAAGTTAGTTAAATCAGGATATACTCTTAAATGTGCACGAATAATTGAATTTAAACCAGCACATACAAAGAAATACTGCTGTTTTAAACGTAATACTCTACCAGCATGAGTAGAATCATCAGGATATAATGTCTGGCAGATATCATTCACTTCCTGAGCATACTGACGGAAATCCTTATTTGTAGGAATATTTTCACTAGGTTCAGCCTTCCATAATCTTAATGTATTAGTAACCTTAGTATCATTACCAACAATTGGCATATCATAAGGAACAGCACGTACTGCTTCATAATCTACATGCTTCCATCCACCAGTTGCATCATCCCAGATGACTTTACCCCAGAATTTAACTTCTGTTGCATGCTTAGGTTTTCTTACTTCCCACATATTGCCTAAACGTAACCACTGGTCTGGTACTTCTACCTGATATCCATTTTCAATCTTCTGTTTGAAGAAACCATAATCATAACGAATAGTATTACCGAAAACTGGATAAGATAAAGAAGCTAAAGAATCCATGAAGCAGGCAGCAAGACGGCCTAAACCACCATTACCTAAACCGGCATCAGATTCTAATTCTTCTAGATCATGGATATTAATACCATAATCAGCAAGACCTTCTTTTGCAGTTTCATAAATACATAAGTTCATCATATTGTTGACTAATAGACGACCAACTAAGAACTCCATTGAGAAATAGTGAACCTGTTTCTGCTGCTTAGCCTGAACTGCCATCTTTGTCATTGCCCAGTTAACAGATGCATAGTCACGAACCATAGTTTCAAGAACCATGAACTTTTCTGTTAAATGTGCTTCTTCTACTGTACGACCATATGATTCAATGATTCGCTTAGAAAATTCATATTTAAATTCTTCTTTTGTATTAAACATTTACTACTTTCCTTCCTTTACAACACTTTTCTTTGTCTTCTTCTCCTTAGAAGACGCTTTTTTAGCTGGCTTATGATATTCAAATACCACCGCGCTAAATGGTGCTAATTTCACATGAATACTCTGTGCTTCATTGATACAAGTACCTTTCTTTGATCTTAAAGCACGTGTATTTGTGTAATTAGAACCGTTATAACTATCTTTATCTGTATTCAAGATTTCTTTATAACTTCCAGCAAACGGTACTGGTACAGCATAATTATCATGACTATTACCAATAAAGTTAGCTACTACAACTAAGCAGTTGCCTTTCTTATCAAATCGAGCATATGAGAATACACTCTGATTATGATCATCTACAACCAGCCATTTAAATCCTTCTGGATCATAATCCATACTATAAAGAGCTGGATGTTCTTCAACCATCTTATTTAAATCCTGCATAAAATGATGGAAAGAATCATGCTGTGGATATTCTAAGATATTCCAAGCCAATGCTTTTCTTTCATCCCATTCCTTGTATTCACCTAATTCATTACCCATGAAATTAAGCTTCTTACCAGGATGAGTCATCATATATGTATATAAAGCTTTTGCCTGTGCGAACTTGTCTCCATCAAGTCCCCACATCTTATTTAAAATAGTTGCTTTACCATGAACCACTTCATCATGTGAGAATGGTAAAATAAATCTTTCTGAATAGAAATACATCATTGAGAAAGTTAAAAGATTATGATCATATTGACGATAAACTGGATCTTCTTTGAAATACTTCAATGTATCATTCATCCAGCCCATATCCCACTTATAATCAAATCCTAAACCGCCATCCTTCACAGCTTTAGTTACATATGGGAAATCAGTTGAGTCTTCTGCAATAGTCATTAATGCAGGATATCTTTCATGAATCTGTTCATTCATAGTCTTTAAGAACTCTAAAGCCCCATTATTTGTACCAAAGTCTTTATTACCTTTCCAGTAAATAAGGTTGCTTACAGCATCAAAACGAATACCATCAATATGGAATTCTTCTGCCCAGAAATGAACAGCACTCTTTAAGAATGAACGTACAGTATCTTTTGTCACATCAAAATATACTGAATCCCATTCAGAATAACGGTTATTCACATCTGCATATTCATAAACCCAGCCTCCATCAAACTGATAAAGACCATGTCCATCCTTTACAAAATGAGCAGGTACAAAGTCCATAATGACACCTATACCTTCTTTATGACACGCATTAATGAAATCCTTTAACTGTTTTGGATGTCCATAACGACTTGTCGCACTAAAATAACCTGTTGCCTGATATCCCCAAGAGCCATCAAATGGGAACTCATTTAAAGGCATTACTTCAATATGTGTATAGCCCATCTTCTTTACATAAGGAATGATTTCATCAATCATTTCTTCATATGAATAGAACTCTCCATCACTTGTTTCTGTAAATTCCTTTTTCATCTTCCAAGAGCCAAGATTCGCTTCATAAATATTCATGTTACAATCATAGTTATTAGAACGTGACTTCATCCATTTAGAATCATGCCAGCGATATCCTTCTAAGTTATATACCTTAGATGCTGTACCTGGTCTAATTTCACTGAAAAAGGCATAAGGATCTGCACGATCAACAATAGCACCAGAAGGTGTTTCAATTCTATATTTATAGAGGTCATACTGCTTTAACCCTTCAATATAGAGAGTCCACACGCCGCCGTCATTATATCTCTCCATATAATGCTGTGTTCCGTCCCAGTTATTAAAATTACCTACAACCTGAACACTTCTTGCATGTGGTGCATATACAGTAAAGCGAACGCCCTTTTTATCCGGATGAGCACCGAATACTTTATATGCCTCCAAACACTTTCCTTCAAAAAACAATTTTATCAAGAAATTATCTAACATACCTATATGTCTCCCTTCATAAATTTTATTATACATTAAATATGACCAAAATTCATTCATTTCAGACAATATAGGCAAAAAAATGTAAACGGTTACTTTATAGTGATGTCTTGAATGTTATTTAATACGATAGAAACAGTCCCGTCAGGATTCTCTTTCTTTTCAAAAGTGGATCCATTCACATATTCATCTACTGGCATAGTAATCTGAATATTTTCATCAAGAGTGATCTTAACAACCCCAACAGAACGCCCTAAAGCATTTAAAGAAATTGTATCATCTTCACCAATCCCTAAATCTTTCATCATAGTTTCTGATTCTTCCTGAGCCTGATAATCTCTTTCCATGACCTTACGAACAACTTCAATTGGTTTAACAAGTTCTCCCATCTGTGTTCTTTCTAATATTTCCTGTTTCACAAGTGGAAGTGCTTCTTTATCATTCACATGATAAATATCATCAATCTTATTTACTACTTTCTTCATAGTAGAAATCTTCTGACGATCAGTCAACTTTTCTTCACCCTTGATCCACTGACTATTTAAATAAGTATCCATCTTACCATCAATGAGATACTTCTTTTCAATAAGAGATAGTTTCTTATGATCTGTATCTATAATAATCGCTTCATCAACTGCTGTACCAATCTGGGGAAGAACCTGTCTTCTTGTAATACGGACATTTTCCTCTTCTACAAGAGATACAGAATTATACTTATAATTAAGCTTTAAAGCGGCAATAATATGTACACCATCACGATAGCAGTCCACATAAAGAATATTACTATTTGGCATTTCTTCAATCGCTGAACCTAGTGCAAAGAACTTTTCACTAATTTCCTTTGCCTGTTTCTTGAATTCTTCATCATCTTCTAGCATCTTATCTGCACGAAGTAATAATTCATGAAGTGAAGGCACAACGAGTTCTTTAATAGCTGGACTGTATAAAGCCTTTTCCACTTTTTTATGATAATATTCCTGAGTTGTATCGTTTAATACACAGAAGTCTTCACTTAGGTATATCTTACGATGTTCAAAATCAAGCATATGCATCATAATCTTATTAATAATAATAGTGTTCATCAAAATTTCTCCTTTCACGTGTGTCATTATAGCAAATTTCTTCTATTCCTCAACCTTTTCTTAGTCAAAGGCGTCAAATTTACCATAACATTTCTTCTTATTTTATGGTACTATTTGCTTAGGTGATTATTATGGACAACAAAAATTTCAATTTTCCAGATGATAAGATTTTCCAATATATTACATATGGTATTGTCTTAGCTTTTATTCTTTTTAATTTAGAATCTGTATGGGAATTCTTCCTTACTATATTAGGACTTGCAAGACCCTTCTATATTGCGATAGTCATTGCATTTGTGATCAATATTCCAATGAAACTTGTAGAAAAGCTTCTTGTGAAAGCAAAAGGTCAGTGGATGAAGAAAAATCCTGATTCAAAACTCCCAAAATTCTTATTAGAAGGTACACGTGGTATAGCAATGACCATTACTATTGTATGTATTCTATTAATATTAGTAATGTTCTTCTCTTTTATTATTCCTAGAATTGGAGAAAGCTTTTCACTCTTATTCTCTAACTTAGATAATTATGCAAGAAGACTTGCTGTCTATATTACTTCTATATGTAAAAGATTTAATCTTGATTATTCAGTAACAGTAGATGAAGTACAGAAATGGTTTGCTTCTATTGATTTAAGTACAATCCTTTCTACTGCAGGAAACTTCTTAGGTAATCCTCATTTTAAGACAACAGAAGTTGTATCAAATATTGGAGGTTCTTTCATTACTGCCATCACTTCATTCTTCATGGCTCTCTATCTTCTAGCAAATAAAGAAAAACATCTTGAACAAGGTAGAAAACTTATTGCCTATATATTAGGTCATAAACGTGCAGGTGTAGCCTTTGATATCATGAGTGAAGCCAATCATTACTTTAATAGTTTTGTGACAGGACAGATGTTAGAAGCCACATGTTTTATGTTAGAAGTCTATATTGCGATGCGTTTATTTAGAATGCCTTTCCCTGAATTAATTGCGATTATGGCTTTCTTATTTAGCTTTGTTCCAATGTTTGGTAATTTCATTACCTTCTTTGCAGGATTGATATTAGTAGCTGCAGCACAGAGCAAGAGTATGCTTGCCTTTGCGATTATTTATCTATGCTTACAGCAGTTTGAAGGAAATGTAGTATATCCTAAGATTGTAGGCAAGTCTGTTGGTATTGGTGGTTTATTTGTCTTACTTGGTATTACGATATTTGGTAATTTATGGGGTGTTATTGGCGTACTTATCGGTGTACCTCTTACTGCTCTTATTTATGCTGTTTTCTCTAGAATCATTAATATCGGACTCTATCAGAAACATATAGAAGTCACATACAATAACATCTATAAATTAGATGAAGATGGAAATCGTTTAGAAAATAAAGTCAAACAAAAAAAGGATTCCTCTATTTAATGGGAATCCAAATATTATGCCAGTTGAAATATTCTTCTTCTGGTTTCCACATAGAAACAATCTGAGTAAAGATGTCACCATCTAACTCTAGATTGTTTTTTTCATATACTCAAAAGCAGGTTCTAATACTTCATAAGTGAGTATTTGTGAAGAACGTGATGAAAAACTCATATAAAGACAAGTTCTAGGAGGATAGTAGTGCACATACTCTGTTTCTTTAATATCAAATAGTGATGCAAACTGTTCTTCTATCCCAATTCCAAAATAGAAATCTTTATTTTCTGTTTCTATATGTTCTTTTGGGAATAATGCGGTAGAGAAAATGAAAGGAACATATTGTGTAAACTGCTTCAATTCTTCTTTTTCCTGTTTACTTAAATCTAATGTATAACATTTCTGAGTATCTATACGATATATACCTGGGCTTGTTCTGAGGGTCAGATTCTTTTCTTCAAAATTATTGATCAGTGCTCTATTGGTGCGCATCTTCTTCAAAAGATTCATATTATAGATAATATTCTTTTCAATGATCTTTTCCTGATTAACTAATACATCATCTATTTCTTCCAATGTACGTTTCTGAAGGATTTTAGAAGTTTCATCTATAGTAAGTCCAAAACCTAAATAACAGCGAGCACGAATGATCATATGAAGATCCCAGGTTGTATAGTAACGATAGTTCGTCTTCTCATCATGAATAGGGGCTATGATCCCTTTTCTTTCATAATAACGTATAGTTTCTGGTGTAATACCTAGTATTTTCGCAAGTTCTCCAATTGTATAAGTATTATACATTTCATCTCCTTAAAACTGTTTGAGAGTTCTTACCCATTATATCAAAGAAAACCCTATCATTTATGCTTATTTTAAGCAAATTTAGCCTATTGACTCTCAAACTATTTGAGACTCTATAATCATCTTGTAAATTTTTTAACAAAGGGAGAAAAACGAAATGGATGAAAGAAAAGTAGTTTTGATCACTGGCGGAGCCATGGGTCAAGGACGTGCACATGCATATAAATATGCAGAAAATGGATTTGACGTTGTGTTAGCGGACATGCAAGAACCAACAAATGAAGCATTTAAAGAAACAATCGTACATTGTGAATCAATAGGCGCAAAAGTACTTGCAGTTAAAGCAAACATCACTTCTACAGAAGATATGGAAAACTTATTCAAGAGTGCATGGGATACTTTCGGACGTATTGACGTTGTCATTGCGAATGCAGGAGTTATTAACTTTGCTTACACTTGGGAGTTAACAGATGAACAGGTAGAAAAAGTCATCAACATTAACCTTATCGGTACTTGGCGTACAGATAAGTATGCAGCACAGTACATGTTGAAACAGGGATTTGGACGTATTATTAATATTTCTTCTACTTCAGGATTATATGGTACACCAAAGCTTGCAACATATTGTATGAGTAAATGGGGTATCTTAGGATTAACTAAGACACTTGCGAAAGAAGTAGGTTCTAAGGGTATTATTATAAATGCATTATGCCCTACTAAGGTTAAAACACCTATGTGTGAAACAATGGAATATGTACAGTTTATTAATGATTTGACAGGTAAAGATTTCAAATCTGTTGAAGAAATGTACAATGGCGTACCATTCCTTGATGTAGAAGATATTTCTTCTATGGTTTATTAGTTAGGTACTAGCCGTGAAGCAGGTAAATTTAACGGCCGTGAAGTCGCTTTAGACTTAGGCACATTACAGTAGGAGGTTTATCATGAACATTACTAAAGCAACACGCTGGCGTGTGTTTGCAGGAGTATGGATTCAGTCTTTATTCACTTCTGCCACTGCCTTCTTCAGTTTATTCTGTTTGCCATTATGTAACCAGTTTGGATGGAGTACTTCTGATTTCTCAATGGCTTATACTATTTATATGTTTATTTATTGTGCTGTAGGCTTTATTGGTGGTATTTTAGCTGAAAAGTTACAGCCTAGAGTGGCTATCTATATGGGTCTTGCATTATTTGCAGGTGGATGGGTATTAACTGGTTTTGCGAATACAATCCCATTCTTATATGTAGCTTATGGTGTAATTGCGGGTGCTGGTGCTGGTATGATCTATCCAGCATGTCTTCCAACCGCTTTAAAATGGTTTCCTGACAAGAGTGGTTCTATTTCTGGTTTAGCACAGGCTGGAGCTGCATGTGGACCATTCATTATGTCACCAGTGGCTCAGATACTTATCTCTACATATGGTGCACAGACTGCATGTAAGATTCTTGGTGTAATCTTCTTAATTGGTGTTGGTGCTGTCGCTTGGATGATTGTACCTTGTCCTGATGGATGGACTCCTGAAGGATGGACACCATCAACTACACAATCTAAAGAATTAAATAACAAAGACTATAACATCCCACAGATGGTTAAAACTCCTACCTTCTGGGTATTAGTAGTTATGTTTATCTTTGCGAATGCAGCAGGAACTATGATGGTCTCTGCCACTTCACCAATCGCTCAGAAACAGATTGGTTTAAATGCGATGAGTGCAGCACTTTGTGTATCACTTATGACTTTATTTAATATGTTTGGTCGTATCTCATTTGGTTTTATCTATGATAAATTAAAGGGATGGAACTCACTTATTCTTGTATTACTTATTAATGGTATCTCAATGTTGATGTTAACTATGGCTCATTCTTATGCATACTTCATCTTATGTATCGCCTTAGTAGGATTCTCATTTGGTGGATTACTCGTCGTATTTGCACCTATGGTTAAAATCATCTTTGGTTCTAAGTTCTACAACAGAAACTATGGTCTAATCTTTATTGGTTATGGTATTGGTGCTTTTGTAGGTCCTAAGATTTCAGCAAGCTTCTTCGATGCCACTGGTTCTTATGTAATGGGTTATATCGGTTCAGCTATTCTTGCAGCACTTGCGATTGTATTAGTACTAGTAGCTAAGAAGTTACAGAAAAGTATGAATTAACATTAAAACGACACTTGATGTGTCGTTTTTTTCATAATTCCTTTATTTCTTCTATTGCATAAAGAGGTAGATTAATAAGCCAATCTTCTTTTCTATAATCAGACATAGAAGTACGAACACAAATACCAGGAGAAAACTTTTCACTATATGTTTTAAGACTCTTCGCCCTTAAATTTTCTTCTGCTTTGACTTCTATTGGAATAATCTGATTGTCTCTATCTATCACAAAGTCTATTTCACAGTTTCCTCTTTCGTTTGTATAATAATATATATTCAAATCTTCTATTGCCTTGAGTTGTTGGCATACATATTGTTCAGTCAGTGCACCTTTAAATTCCACAAATAAATTATTACCTTCAATAAGCGTCTTTTGTTTCAAACCAGTCATGCACCCTAAAAGCCCTACATCTAATAAATAAATTTTAAAAGCCTTTAAATCTTCATACGCCTTTAAAGGTATACCTGCTTGATTTACACGACTAATTTTATGTATTAATCCACAATCAGATAGCCACATAATAGCTGTTTCATATTCTTTAGCACGTGCTCCTGTACGAATAAGACCATATATAAATTTCTTATTTTCCTTAGCCAGCTGCGATGGAATACTATTCCAAAGCACTCTGATTTTAGGAACAATTTCATTAGGTGCATGTTTTGAAAAATCCTGTTCATAAGCGAATAGAATTTTTTTCTGAATATTGCGTACTTCATTATAATCATTATAATCCGCAAAATATTGTACAACTTCTGGCATACCACCCACATAATAATACTGCTTCAACGCATCGATATATGTCTGCTTAAAAATTTTTATCATTTGATAATTTTGTTGATCAAGTAGTTCTACAAATCGTTCTTTACCTGTAGCCATTAAAAATTCCCTAAAATTAAGAGGATATAGATTCATAAAGTCCACTTTACCTACTGGAAATGATGTTCCTTGATGAAGTGCGATACCTAAAAATGAACCTGCACATATAATATGATATTCAGGTGCGTTTTCATAAAAGTATTTTAGAGAAGATAACGCTTGAGGAACTTCTTGAATTTCATCAAATATAAGGAGTGTGTTATCAGGATCAATTTTTTTACCACTATACAGTTCCATACCTGTAATCAAACGTTTTGTATCTAAATCATACGAAAACAAATCTTCCATAGTTACATTATCTTCAAAATTAATATAAACAGTATGAGTATAAGCTTTCTTACCAAATTCTTTCATCAGCCATGTTTTACCTACATATCTTGCACCCTGTATAATCATTGGCTTACGATTTGGCTTTTCTTTCCATTTGAATAATTCTTCTATTGCGTATCGATACATAGAAACACCCCTTTTTATCTTTTATACCATCTTTTTACATTTTTTACAGTGAAAAAATGTAGTACCTATACACTTTTTACAGTGAATAAATGTGCTACAACTACACTTTTTACACCGAATAAATGTAGTAGTTCACATTTTTAGAGCCTAAAAAAAGACTATCACACATAAGTGTCATAGTCTTTTGATGTTATAATTTGAAGTTTGCTGCGTCTTTCTTGAACTGTGCAACATCTTCATCAGTACCTAATACAAAGTGTGTTTCAGTAATCTGATGCTGAGTACCAGCTGTATAATCAAGACCGCTTGTTTCATAATCATAAGAGAATGATTTTCTTACCTTCTCTACTCTTGGGTTAGAATGAGGGATGGCAGATAATAATGATCTTGTATATGGATGGAGAGGATTACTAAAGATTTCATCTGCAGTTCCTGTTTCTACTAAGTGACCTAAATGTAATACACCGATTCTATCAGAGATGTATTTAACCATTGATAAGTCATGAGCGATAAATAAGTAAGCAGCACCTGTTTCTTTCTGCATCTTCTTCATTAGGTTTACAACCTGTGCCTGAATAGATACGTCTAGGGCTGAGATTGCTTCATCGGCAATGATTAGATCAGGGTTCATAATTAAGGCTCTTGCGATACCAATACGCTGTCTCTGACCACCAGAGAACTGGTGTGGGAAACGGTTAGCATGTTCTTTTGATAGACCTACCATCTCAAGAATCTTATAAACCTTTTCTTCTCTTTCTTTTTCATCTTTATAATCATGATGAATATCAAGACCCTGAGCAATGATATCAATAACCTTCTTACGAGGGTTTAAACAAGCCATTGGATCCTGGAAAATCATAGCCATCTTAGTACGTAAAGTCTTAAGCGCTTTATTAGACATCTTACCAGTGATATCTTCACCTTCAAAGATGATCTGACCATCAGTTGGGTCATATAATCTAATAATAGCACGACCAGTAGTAGATTTACCTGAACCAGATTCACCTACTAAACCATATGTTTCACCTGGCATGATTTTGAATGAAATACCATCAACGGCTTTTACAGTAAACTTTCTACTTGGATAGAAATACTGTTTTAAATTCTTGACTTCAAGAATTGGAGTCTGACTATTCTTGTCCATTATTTGGTACACCTTCTTTCATCATGTTATTGATTCTCTTTCTTAATGCTTCAGGCATTTCTACCTTTGGTGCATTTGGATGCATTAACCAGCCAGCTACCTTATGATTTGTAGAACCTTCTACTTTGAACATAGGTGGTTCAATTCTCTTATCGATATTTAATGCATATTTATTACGTGGTGCGAATGCATCACCTTTGATTTCTTTTGTAACGTTTGGTGGTGAACCAGGAATTGTATATAATTCTGGATCATCAGTATTTAAATCAGGCATTGCTGATAAAAGACCCCAAGTATATGGATGTAAAGGTCTGTAGAAGATATCTTCAATAGAACCTGTTTCTACAATCTTACCTGCATACATAACATTTACGAAGTCTGCTACCTTAGCAACTACACCTAAGTCATGTGTGATATAAATAACTGAAATACCTTTTTTCTTCTGTAAGTCCTGAATTAATTCAAGGATCTTAGCCTGGATAGTTACATCTAGGGCTGTTGTAGGTTCGTCACAGATTAATACATATGGATCACAAGATAAAGCGATTGCGATAACAACACGCTGTCTCATACCACCAGATAACTGGTGAGGATAATTCTTCATACGTTTTTCTGCATTTGTGATTCCTACTTCTTCAAGTAGTTCTACAGCCTTTTTATATGCGTCTTCTTTAGATGTTCCATAATGATACATCATTGGTTCCATGATCTGTTTACCAATTGTCATTGTTGGGTCTAGAGAAGTCATTGGATCCTGGAAGACCATCGCAATCTTACGACCACGGATTTCCTTCTGGATTTCCTTTTCTGTCATCTTAGTGATATCTACTGTATGTTTTTCATCAGTATCTGGATCATGCCAAGTATAGTCGATTGAACCACTTTCAATACTACCATTCTTAGCTAAGATCCCCATGATAGCTTTTGTAGTAACTGATTTACCTGAACCAGATTCACCTACAATCGCAATTGTTTCTCCCTTATAAAGGTCTAAGTTAACACCACGGATGGCATTTACTTTCTTACCTTCAATCTTAAAGGAGATATTTAAGTCTCTGATTTTTAAAATTCTTTCTCTGTCAGCCATAATTACATCTCCTTCATAGTAGGATCAAGTGCATCTCTTAAACCATCACCTAATAAGTTAAATCCTAACATTAATACTGCAAGGATAATAGCTGGGATAGTCATCTGAGTTGGATATACTGTGAACACTTCAAAACCTGAGTTGATCAAAGTACCAAGTGAAGCCTGAGGTACAGTTAAACCTAAACCAACGAATGCTAGATATGCTTCATAGAAGATTGCATTTGGGATAGTCATCATAGACATGATGATTAACTGACCAAAGATATTTGGTAAGATTTCCTTGAATAAGATAAAGATATTACTTGCACCTAATGTTCTAGAAGCAAGAATGAATTCATCTTCCTTGATTTTTAATACCTGTGCTCTTGTAATACGAGACATAGGAATCCATTCAGTGAAGATCAATGCAAGAATAACGGTATATAAAGAAGGCTTTAATACTGTTAATAGGATAGTTAATACTACTAGAGTTGGGATAGAGTTGATGATTTCCTGGATTCTCTGAAGAACAGAGTCAACTAAGCCACCAAAGTAACCAGAAATCAAACCATAAGTCATACCAACTACGATATCAATAACTACTGCTACTAAAGCGATAATTAATGAAATACGAGTACCCTGCCAAGTTCTTACGAATAAGTCACGGCCATATTTATCAGTACCAAAGAAATGAGTACCATTTGGAAGAACATTCGCAATACTTGTATCAATTGCATCATATTTCCAATGAGAAATCATTGGTACAAAGATAGCAAGTAACGCAATGATAATAATACAAGCTAAGCCAAAGATTGCACCTTTGTTCTGAGTAAAACGGTAAACAACGTCTTTCCAAGCAGGTCTTGCAGGAGCAACTTCATCAATGTTGATATTCTGTTTATCACCGATAAACTCAAAATCATCTGGCAAAAATTCATACTTCTTGTCATCCATCTTAGTTGTCCCCCTTTCCTAAACGGATACGTGGATCAATAATACCATAAGATACATCGATAACTAACATCATAACGATATACATGAATGCATATAAGAATGAACATGCAACGATGATGTTATAGTCATTTGCACGGATACTATTGATTAATAGCTTACCTAAACCAGGTACAGAACAGATCTGTTCTACTACCATTGTACCAGTCATCAAGTTAACAAGGATTGGACCTAGGATAGTGATTACTGGAATTAAGGCATTACGTAATGCATGCTTGAAGATTAAAGTCTTACGATCTAAACCTTTAGCCATTGCTAGAGTCATATATTCACTGTTTAATACAGAAATCATTTCTGTACGAGTGAAACGTGCTACGTTGGCAATAACGCTCATAGATAAAGCGATAACTGGCAATATAGATGAGAAGATTGGATTCATATCATCATACATTGTCGGTAAGACATGAAGATCATTACTGAACAAGATGACTAGTAATAATGCGAATACGAATGATGGGATAGATACACCTAAGATAGAAATAATAGTTGCGATTGTATCCCAAATAGTGTTCTTGTTTAATGCAGCAACGATACCAAGTAACATACCTACTAATGTACCTAAGATACATGCAGCGATACCATAAGCAAATGAAATCTTAGCTGCGTCAAATACTAATTCAGAAACATTCTGATCTTTGTATAAAACATAAGAAACACCGAAGTCGCCTGATAACATATTCTTTAAGTATGTACCATACTGTACAAGAACCGGCTTATCAAGACCATATTTTGCCATAATGACTTTCTGCTGTTCTGGGCTCAACTTTTCTGAGTTGAATGGAGAACCCGGCATGCAACGAGTCATAATGAACAGAACTGTTAGTATAACGAATAAAGTAATTGCTGAAATCAACAATCTCTTTAAGATATACCTAATCATGGATTTATCCATATAAATATCACACCTTTCATTTAAAAAAGAAGAACACATTATAGCAAGAGCTATAATGTGTTTATTCTCACTATGTTCTGTTTATTCTTATTTAATAGTTACGTATTTGAATGTATAAGGAACACCAACTGCTGAATGAAAAAGTCCTTTTACATTCTTAGCCTTTAATGCTGCAGCACCCTTTTCGAATACTGGAATATAAGCTAAATCATCAAGTGCAGTCTTTTCTACCTGAGTCATTAAGTCCCAACGCTTAGTTAAGTCTGATTCAGTCTGAACCTGTTTCATTAATGAATCAACCTTTGCATTGCTGTACTTACCAAAGTTATTTGAGTTACCAGTCAAGAATAAGTTTAAGTAAGTTGTTGGATCAGCATAGTCTGGACCCCAACGAGTACATGCAATCTCGTAAGTACCATGTTCTTCTCTGTTGTAGATTCTGTCTTTCTTAACAGTTGCAACCATGTTTACCTTTAAGCCTTTTAACTTAGTGAATGATCCCTGTAAGTATTCAGCCATAGTATCCATTGGTGATTCATCAGTACCATATAATA
>NZ_UQGV01000060.1 GCF_900540665.1 uncultured Catenibacterium sp.
TATGTGTTATAATCCAAAAAAGGAAGGTGATATTTATGATAGATGGACATATGCATCTAGAATATGGGGATCTCTCAAAAGAATATGTACTACAGTTTGTGGAAAGTGCAGTAAAGAATGGTATGGATGAAATACAGATTCTTGATCACACACATCGTTTTAAGGAATTTAGACCTGTTTATGAAGGCGTAAGAAAAGCATCTCCTTATCAGGAAGAATGGTTAAACAATAAAGAAATGAAGTTTCATAATACTTTAGATGAATATTATGCTTTGATTAAAGAAATCAAGGCAATGGAACTTCCTATTAAGGTTTCTTTTGGTTTAGAGGTATGTTATGTACCTGAATATGAAGAAACAATTCGAGAAATATTAAAACCTTATCATTTTGATTTCTTAGTAGGGGCAATACATTCTATCGATGGTAAACTCTATGACATGAAATGGTCAGAAGAAATCTTATGGAACAAGTATCCTGTGGATAAAATCTATAAGAGATACTATGAATGTGTCTTCTCACTTGTAAAGTCTGATTTATTTACACAGCTTGCACATCCAGATACAATCAAAATGTTTGGCCATTATCCTACTTATGACTTACAGCCTACATATGATGAACTTGCTGAATTATTAAATGAACATCATATGAAAGCAGAAAACAATGTAGGATGTTACTATCGTTATCATACACCTGATATTGGCTTATCAGACCAATTATTACAGACTTTGAAAAAACATCATGTTCAGATGATTACTGCAAGTGATGCGCATCATCCAGAAGATGTAGGTCGTAATATAGCGGATGTCTGGGAAAAAACAATGAAGTAAGAGAAGATTGACAAATTTTTTTCATACAAAAGGAAATATGATGATTGAGTTTGATAAGTATTCTTCTAGTTCACGTGATTTCATAGAAATATATGGAGAGAAATATATAATGAAACACATAGGAAAGGAGAATAACTTAACCAATTAAAGTCATTAGGTATGATGAATGGTGAAAAAGTACTTGATGCTGCTTTGAAAATCATTAAAAAATATACAATTGTCAAACTCCTTAACAACGAAAGTGAAGACTGGGTCATCTTCACTTTTTTGATATATTTCTATCATAAAAGTACTTCAATAAAATATAAATATTGATAATTTTATACCTTAATTTGTATTGAATAGCTCAACAGAATTTAATAAATATATAATAAATTTAAAGGAAGGAGAGAGACTTATGAATAAAATCTTATTGGTATGTAATGCTGGTATGTCAACAAGTATGCTTGTATTGAAGATGGAAAAGGCAGCACAAAATAAAGGCATTGAAATGGAAGTAAAGGCTCTCCCAGTAACAGATGCAGAAAAAGAACTCAATGACTGGGATGTCATTATGTTAGGTCCACAAGTTCGTCATATGGAAAAGAGATTAAGAGAATTAACTTCTACACCAATTGAAGTTATCAATATGCGTGACTATGGAATGATGAACGGTGAAAAGGTATTAGATGCTGCTTTGAAAATCCTCGGATAATATTTGATAATTGTATTACTCCTTAATGTAAAAAGTGAAGATGAATTCATCCTCACTTTTTGTTTTTCTCTAGTCTTTCTAAATGTTTCTGATGGAGTTCTTTATAATGATTAAAAGCATGAGGGTTTAATTCCTGTAGCTTCTTTTCATATTTACTACGGTATTGTTTTAATACACGTAATGTTTCAGGATTCATGTCATATAACTTTTCTTCAATACGATCACGATATTGTTCAAGTCGTTCTTCTACATACTGCTCATTTTCATGAATCTTTTCCATGATTTCTGGAATATGCATTTCTAATCTTGATAAGAATTCATCTGCTTCAATTAAACCAATCTCACCAAAGTTTGTATGATTTTCAATATCCTTTAATAATTCGGGAGATAAGTCAGTTTTAGAATGAATCTTATCCAACATTTCCTGTGTCATCTTCTGTTTATACTTTTCAGCTTCATCTCCAAAAGCCCATTCTAATTCAGGCTGTATAAATGAGGTAGGAGATGTTTCTAGATCTTCTAATGGATAAGGAGGGACAAGCCCACAATCTAATAATGCCTGCTGCATTGTACGTCTCACATGACCACTTGTAATAATATCTATACCGCCATTTTCTCTTAATGCCTGATTAAGATGATCCATATGACGCGTTAGATAGAAATCTATATTTCTTTTCTTTAAATCATTATAGAAGATAATCAAACGATCAATCGCAGTAAAGTCAATATTACTAATACCAGAAGCATCTACAATAACTTGTTCAGTGTCCTCTTTAATTGCCTTTTCTATATCTTCCTGGAATTTATCAATATTTGCAAAGAAGAGATTTCCTGGGAAACGATAAATAATAGTATGTTTAATTGGTCTTGCATTCGCATTTTTCTCTAGGTTAAAGAAACCTGTCTGTCCAGGAATAACACCTAAGAAATGTGCTGGTGGAGTGACTGCCTTAATAACTACCGCAAGGAATGATAAGACAATACCAATCACTACACCATAAATAGTACCAAAGATAAGTACTCCACAACATGCTGCCATAAAGATATAGAACTCATTTCTACTTTCTTTAAATAAACGTTGACCTAACGCAAAGTGACAGGCACCAAGTAAGGCAGTAATCACAATCGCCGTTAAAATAGGAACAGGAAGATATTCAATAAACCCTGTACCAAATAATAGAAGAAGTGCCATAGTTGCAGCAGCTGATAAGCTCATCACCTGAGTCTTACATCCATACTGTCTTGCAAGACCAGTTCTAGAAACAGAACCATTTGTCGGACAGCATCCTACAAGTGAAGTAGCTAGTTCAGCCATACCATAGGCAAATATTTCTTTGTTTCCATCTAATTTATAGCCATCCTTCATTGCATTACCCTGTGCAGATAATAAAGTCTGTGCGAGTACAACTATCGCAATAGATAATGTAGTAAAGAATAAAGCAGAAATATCTACATGAGCCACAGAAGGAATCATAAACTTGGGTAAACCTGGATCAACATGAGGTAATAACTTCACTCCATATTTTTCTAAAGGGAATAGGGCAGTCAATAAAGCCCCTATAAACATCATAAGAATAGGCATAGGAATCTTTTTATTTATTCTTTTTACAACAAGAATAATGACAAGGGTACTAATACCTAATACAAAAGATAAACCATTAAAGAGTGGTAACTCTTTAATGATATGATTGACTAGTTCAAATATTTCACCTGTACCTGTTGATCCACCAAATAATTTAGGAACAAGCATCATAATAATAGATAAACAGATACCCGTTACAAATCCACCCATGACAGGTGTAGAAATATACTTAACTGCACGTCCTGCTTTAATGAATGAAAAGAAGATCAGCCATAAAGCTACCATCAATGCTATAACAGGTACGACCTGCATTGCTTCCTTTGTCCCGGCAGTAATACCAAGAGTTGCAAGAGCACTTCCAGTTAAGGCTGCAGGGGCTGCATCTACACCATAGACAAAATCATGACTCGTAGTAAATAAACTAAATACGAGAATAGGAACTAAAGAACCATATAAACCATAGAACATTGGTAGACCTGCTACCTGAGCATATCCCATTGATATAGGAATAGATATAAAAGCAACAATAATACCTGCAAATACATCATGGATTGTCGCATTCTTAAATTTCTCCATAAGCCACCTCTTTCTTAATTCTAATTATAATGATTTATCGCAATGAGTCTATCTCTATCAAAACGCATCTGCATTGTATACAATCTACAATAATTTTTAATAAATTTGTGTATTTTAATAATATCAGTGGACAAATTTGTATTAAACTAATATAATGCATTTAAATTAACAAGGAGGAAATCGAAAATGACAGATAAGAGAGTTTATAATTTTTCTGCAGGACCATCTCAGTTACCTGTAGAGGTATTAAAGGAAGCAGCTGATCAGATGCTGAATTATAAAGGCTCAGGAATGAGCGTAATGGAGATGAGTCATCGTTCCTCAACATACCAAAAGATTTTTGATGATACAAAAGCAACTTTAAAGAAAGTTTTAAATATTCCAGATAACTATAAGATTTTATTATTACAAGGTGGGGCAACACAGGAATTTACAAACATTGCCTTAAATCTTATGGTAAATGGTAAATCAGATTATATTGTTACAGGAAGCTTCTCTGGCAAAGCTGCAAAAGAAGCTGCTAAGTTTGGGGATGTTCATATTGCCTACAACGGTAAGGACAACGATTTTACAGAAATTCCAACACAGGATCAGTTAGATATTCGTGAAGGTGTTGATTATGTACATCTTTGTAACAACAACACAATCTATGGTACAGAATGGAATTACGTACCAGATACAAAGGGCGCACCCCTTGTTGTAGATATGTCTTCAGATATCTTATCAAGACCTGTAGATGTTTCTAAATATGGTGTTATTTATGCCGGTGCACAAAAGAATATGGGTATTGCCGGACTTGGTGTTGTGATTATTAGAGAAGATCTTGTAAAACCACATCCAGCCAATATTCCAGTTCTTTCTGAATTAGATACAATGTTAGAAAAGGATTCTATGTATAACACACCACCATGCTGGGCTATTTATATGTTAGGTCTCGTAGTGAAATGGATTGATGAACAGGGTGGACTAGAAGTGATGAAGGAAAAGAATGAAAAGAAAGCAAAACTTCTTTATGACTACTTAGATCAGTCTGATTTCTATAAACCACATGCAAAGAAAGATGCACGTTCTAATATGAATGTAACTTTCACAACACCATCTAAAGAATTAGATGCTGAATTTGTAAAGGAATCTATTGCAGCAGGTATGACAAACTTAAAAGGACATCGTAGTGTAGGTGGTATTAGAGCATCTATCTACAATGCAATGCCATATGAAGGTGTAGAATATTTAGTTAATTTCATGAAAGAATTCGAGGGGAAACATAATTAATATGTATAAGATTAAAACTTTAAATAAGATTTCTGAACAGGGCTTAGAAATCTTTGATGATAATTATGAAGTCGGTGATGACTTAGAACATGAAGATGGGATTTTAGTCAGATCAGCTAAATTACATGACTATGATTTTCCAACTGAATTAAAGGCTATCGCAAGAGCTGGTGCAGGTGTCAACAATATTCCTGTAGATGCATGTACTGAAAAAGGAATCTGTGTATTTAATACACCAGGGGCTAATGCGAATGCGGTTAAAGAATTAGTATTATGTGCTTTAATCTTAAGTTCAAGACAGGTGATTCCTGGTATTGAATGGGTAAAGACATTACCGGCTGATGATTTTGGAAAAGCTGTAGAAAAAGGTAAGAGCCAGTTTGTTGGTCCTGAAATTGATGGTAAGAAGCTTGGGGTTATTGGTTTAGGTGCAATTGGTGTGAATGTAGCCAATGCAGCTGTTAAGTTAGGCATGGAAGTTTATGGTTATGATCCATTTATCAGTGTCAATGCAGCGTGGAAATTATCTAAATGGGTTCATAAAGCAGCTACTGTAGAAGAATTATTCAAGGAATGTGACTATATTACTATCCATGTACCAGCAACTCCTGATACAAAGAATATGATCAACAAGAAGTCACTTGCAATGATGAAAGATGATGTACGTATCCTCAACTTTGCACGTGATACATTGGTCAATACAGAAGATATTATCAAGGCATTAAAATCAGGAAAAGTGGCACGTTATATTACAGACTTTGGTTCTAAAGAACTTGTAGAAACTGAAAATACAGTTGTATTACCACACTTAGGTGCTTCTACTCCAGAATCAGAAGATAACTGTGCAACTATGGCTGTAAAAGAAATGATGGATTACTTAGAAAATGGTAATATTCAGAACTCTGTTAACTTACCTACAGTTGTAGAACCACGTACAACAACATATCGTGTATGTATTATTCATAAGAATATTCCTAACATGTTAGCTGTATTTGCGAACGCGTTTGCGAAAAAGAGCATGAACATTGAAAACATGGTCAATAAAGCACGTGGCGAATATGCATATACTGTCATTGATACAAATGATTTATCAGAAGATATCACTAAAGTGATTGAAAATCACGAAGGTGTTATTAAAGCAAGAATTATTGCGAAGATTGTTTTCTAAATCCTTCTTTTGAATAGTCCATCTAGTGATGGACTTTTTCTTTTGAAAAATGTAATATGGGAGTGCGAAGGGGTGATGGGATGAATAAATTACTAGATGTTTTATCCTGGGTGGCACTAAGATGCTCTCAGAATAAATATTTAAATGCGATTAAAAATACGTTTCAGAATTATATGCCAATATCTCTAGCAGGTGCTGTTGGCATGCTTTGGACAAATGTATTAGTGAATGAAAATGGTGGATTAGGTGCTATTTTTCCACTTATTATGGATTTAAAGTTTTTTAGTCCGATCTTTGAAGCATTAAACTATGCATCAATTTCATGTATGTCTATTGTGATTGTTTTATTACTATCTAGTGAAATTGCACAGGCGAATGGAGATAAAGATATTTATCCTGTTATTGTTAGCTTTTTAAGCTGGCTGATTGTTACACCACATACAATAGATGGTTTACATATCAATGTGCTACTACATACAAGTGGCGGAGCTATTATTGAGACAAAACTATCCACCTTTGTACATATACCACATTCTGTGGGAGTAAGTTTAAGTGATTTTACAGCACAGGGATTGGGTACGCTTTATACATCTTCAACAGGTCTTTTTACCGCAATGTTTGTTGCGATTATTGCGACTGAACTCTATCATCTATTAAGAAACTGTGACTGTCTCTTAATTAAGCTTCCTAGCCAGGTTTCTACGAATCAGGTATTATCATTCATGAATATCGTACCAACCTTCCTGACACTTTTAATTATGAGTTCTATCTCTTATCTTAGTATTATAAGTACAGGACATACAATTAATACAAATATATATAATCTTGTGCAGCTCCCATTACAACTTTTGACAGGGGATAATCTGATTGCAGTACTTGTATTATATTTTATTATCTCATTATTCTGGATAGTAGGATTCCATGGTAAGAATTTGCTGTCACCACTCATTGAATCATTCTATCGACCATTACTTTATATTAATATGGCTGCTTATAATGCAGGATTAAGAGGTAAAGACATTCCTTATATATTGAATACTTCGATGTTTCAGATGTTCGCGGATATTGGAGGATCAGGGGCAACTCTAGGCTTAGTTTTATATATACTTCTCTTCTCTAAGAGAGGTGATAATAGATTGATTGCGAATATCTCTTTATTCCCAAGTTTAATGAATATCAATGAAACAGTGATCTTTGGTATGCCTATTGTTTTTAATCCACTTCTAGATATACCATTTATTCTCACGCCACTTGTGACTTTGACAGTAGGTTATTTCCTTATTTCAATAGGATTCTGTCCTCGTATTGTGATAGAAATACCTTGGGTTATGCCACCTATTTTACTAGGTTTCTTAGTCACTGGAGGAAGTATCTATGGGGCAATATCACATCTCATATGTATATGTATCTCATTACTTGTATATGCTCCATTTATCTATATATATGAGAGAAAACAGAAGAAAGAAGAATATATCTACTAAAGTTACAAAAAAAGTGGATTTTATGCAGATAAATTCGCTTTTTTTGTAACAATCACACAACATCCTTAAGACCACTTGTTTAATGATATTATAGGTTTATTATAAAGGTGCAAAAAGAAAATGAATTTTTGCTTCCTAAATCGTCATGAGATGTCCAGCTCATGACATTTTTTTATTATTATCATTGATAAAATACAGATATGGTGATAATATATTATCATCTTAAGACTAAGGTCTTAAGATAGGAAAATCTAGTTATACATATCGTGGGGTGTAGGGACCTCATGATCTTGTGCAGATATGTCTGCATCTCCTGTACATTCTTATTCGGGTGCGAGGATAAGAATGATCACTGCTCGTAAGAGTATTGCTAATAATTAAATCCCTTATTGAACATGGATATAAAGTGAGTAATTAATGAAACCCTCATACTTTTAACTCATTATAACTTTGATTTTCCTAGGAACGCTGATCCTTTTAATCATTAGGGCATTGATTGAAAAACAGCCACTGCATTTATATTTCATCCATATCAAGCCAAAAGAATATTTATGTAGTGCATGATCCTCCTTATGGAGGATTTTTTTTACACAAATTTTAGAAACTCTTTATTCGATGATAACCATACATAATCTATACATTAAAAAAACCTGGAATAAAATCCAGGTTAATCAATAGGTTCCTGATAGAACCTACCTTTTACAGCACTTGTTTTTACAATATTAACGAAAGCCTGTTTATCAATACTTTTGATGATTTCATATACATCATTCACTTCTGCAGCACTGACTACTGTATAAAGCATAACACGATCTTCATGTGTATGAGATCCTTCACCAGTAAAACGAGTCATACCGTGATGTGTCTTAATAAGTAATTCTCTTTCTAATTCATCTGCTTTATTAGATATGATGAATAATGTCATCTGCTGATCTGATTTATGGAAAGTATCTATTGCCTGAGTAGATACGAACTGGAAGACAATAGAGTAAAGAGATGCTTCAAATCCAAATAACATTCCTGAAATTAATAATAGAATAATATTAAATCCAAGGATGATATTCCAAGAAGAGATATTCCACTTACGATGAATATAGACCGCAATAAAGTCTGTTCCACCAGAACTTGCTTTACCATATAAGGCAATAGAGATAGCTAAACCATTTAATAGACCACCAAATAAAGCAATGAGTAATGGATCTGTTGTCACCTTATAAGAAGGAATTAAATCAACTAAGAATGAGTTCAAAACAATCATTAATACACTATAACCAGTAAAACGTTTTGAAATCAGCTTAAAACCAATAATTGCGGGAATCGCATTTAATGAAATATTCAGTACAGAATAAGGTATAGAAATATTAGCAAACTTTAACATTATTCTCTGTATTAACAGAGTCATACCTGTAATACCACCAGGTACTAACTCGCCAGCACGTACAAATGTCTTAATATTAAATGCCATCAAACATGATGCAACAATAACGCAGGCAAACGATTTGAGGGCTTTTACAGATCGTTTCTGCTTTATTTCCTTTTCATATAACATAAATTTAACATTCGCCTCCTAAAATGTGACCAAATTGTACTATTGTTTAAACAATAAAACAACCGTATTTTTGTAAAAAGTAAAAAATCACTTTTACACAATCTTAAGATAATACATACACAAATATGATTTTTTTGTTAAGGAGAAAAAACTATGATGTATGTGTCTTAAGAAGACGGGAGGAAAAAAGTAAATATGAAAAAAATATTAACGCTTGTACTTACATGTGTACTAGCATTCTCACTTGCTGGTTGTGGAGGAACTAAAGATTCTTCATCAAGCAACATAGCAGATCTATCAGGAAAAATATCACTTGATGGTTCTACATCAATGGAAAAATTCGTTACTGCTTTAGGTGAATCATTTAAACAGAAAAATCCTAATGTAACAGTTGAAGCACAGTTTACAGGTTCATCTGCTGGAATCTCTTCAGTATTAAATGGTAAAGCTGACATCGGTGATTCATCAAGAGCATTAACTGATGAAGAAAAGAGCCAGGGTCTTGAAGAAAACATTGTCGCAATTGATGGTATCGCAGTTGCAGTTAACAAAGATAATACTGTTAAGAATGTAACTAAAGAACAGTTAACTAAGATCTATACTGGTGAAATCACTAACTGGAAAGAACTTGGTGGTAAAGATGAAAAGATCGTTGTAATTGGTAGAGAAGCTGCTTCTGGTACAAGAGGTGCATTTGAAGAATTACTAGATGTTAAAGATAAATGTCAGTATGCACAGGAATTAGATAATACTGGTGCAGTAGTTGCTAAGTGTGCTTCTATTGAAGGTGCTATTGGTTATGTATCACTAGATGCAGTTGATAAATCAATCAACACATTACAGTTGGAAGGTGTTGATTGTACAGTTAAGAACATTAAAGCTGGTAAATATGCTTTACAGAGACCATTCGTAATGGCTACTAAAGGTAAAATCGAAAAACAGTCTAAATTAGTTCAGGCATTATTCAATTATATTGATAGTGATGAAGGGCAGGCTATCATTAAAAAAGTAGGTTTAATCAGTGCTAAATAGCATTGTCGGTACCAATAAAAGTAGACAAGCATCAGAAAAGGCAGCCGCATTAATCGTTAGTGTATGTGCTGCTTTTTCAATAGTTGCAGTCGTCGCTATTACTGCCTACATGATCTATAGCGGCACACCTGCACTTGCTAAGGTTGGTATTGGAAATATCTTATTTAAAACAGAATGGGTTCCTTCTCAAGGAAAGTTCGGTATTCTTTACATTATCTTAACTTCTATTGTTGGTACTTTACTTGCAGTCTTAATCGCAATCCCTGTTGGTTTATTTACCGCAGCTGCATTAAGTGAAATGGTCACTGGTACTCCAAAGAAGATTATGAAAGCAGCTATTGAATTATTAGCTGGTATTCCATCAGTTGTTTATGGGTTACTTGGTATCTTGATCATTAACCCACAGATGTATAAGTTAGAAAAGTTTTTTTATCATACATCTCATTCACATCAGTTCACTGGTGGGGCTAACTTAATTGCTGCAATTATTGTATTAGTTATCATGATCTTACCAACATTAATCAATGTCTCTGAAACAGCTCTAGAAACTGTTCCAAATCATTTGAGATTAAGTTCTTATGCACTTGGTGCAACTAAGATTCAGACAATCTTTAAAGTAGTTATTCCGGCTGCTAAGAATGGGATCATGAGTGCTATTGTATTAGGTGTTGGGCGTGCTATTGGTGAAGCAATGGCAATCTTACTTGTTGCTGGTAATGCTGTTAATTTACCAGCACCATTCAATTCAGTACGTTTCTTAACAACAGCTATCGTATCTGAAATGTCTTACTCAAGTGGTGTACATAGACAAGTATTATTTACAATCGGTTTAGTATTATTCGTCTTCATTATGATTATCAATATTGTATTAATGAAGATTCTAAAGAAGGGTGAAGAAAATGGATAAAGCAGATTCTAAAAAAGTATCAGCTACATCTCCATTAAAGGAAGTGAACGCTGTGGATAGAACGTTATATCATAAAAAGAAAAGAATAGGAGACACTATACTACGTGGACTTATTTATCTATGTGCCGGTTTCTCTAGTATCTTAATTCTTGTCATTATTGGTTATGTATTCTCAAAAGCCATTCCCCATTTCCATTTCAAGAATTTAATTGAACCAATGAGTCAGTTAATGAACCCTGAAGGTTTATTAGGTAACATCATCAATACTCTTTATATTGTAGTAGGTACTCTATTATTTGCTTGCCCAATTGGTATTGGTGCTGCTATTTACTTAAATGAGTATGCAAAGAATAAGAAGTTTGTTGCAGCTGTCTCATTTACAACAGAAGTATTATCAGGTATTCCATCTATTATCTTTGGATTGTTTGGTATGATCTTCTTTGGTGAAATGCTTCATTTAGGATATTCAGTTATAAATGGTTGTTTCACTTTAACTATTCTTATCTTACCGATTATTATTAGAAACACTCAGGTTGCCTTAGAATCAGTCCCTTCTTCATATCGTGAAGCAGCATTAGGTATTGGTTCAACTAAGTGGTATATGATTCGTACTGTGATTCTTCCAAGTGCAATGCCTGGTATCTTAACTGGTGTGATTCTTGGTATGGGTCGTATAGTGGCTGAATCAGCTGCCTTATTATTTACAGCAGGTAGTGGCTACTTCATGCCAAGAGGATTCTTTACACACTTAATGGAAAGTGGTGGAACACTCACTATCCAGCTTTATATGGCAATGAGTAATGCTGAATATGTACAGGCCTTTGTGATTGCGATGATCTTGATTATTCTTGTGTTAATCATGAACTTTATCGCTAAATGGCTCTCTAGTAGATTTAATGTAGAAAAAGCAAAATAATGAGGTAAATATATATGAATAAAATGGAAATTAAGAATTTAAACTTATGGTATGGTGAAAAGCATGCCTTAAAGGATGCAAGTCTAGATATCCCAGAACATAAGATCACAGCATTCATCGGTCCTTCTGGATGTGGTAAATCTACATTCCTTAAAACATTAAACCGTATGCAGGACTATGTAAAAGGTGTAAAGATTACTGGTCAGGTGACACTAGATGGTGAAGACATCTTTGATCCTAGAGTAGATACGACTTTATTAAGAAAGAAAGTAGGTATGGTATTCCAGCAGCCAAACCCATTCCCAATGAGTATCTTTGATAACATTGCCTATGGACCTAGAATTCATGGTATTAAGAATCATGCTGAATTAGAAAAGATTGTTATTAGATCATTAAAGCAGGCGGCTTTATATGATGAAATTGCAGATTGTTTAGATACGAGTGCATTAGGTTTATCTGGTGGTCAGCAGCAGAGATTATGTATTGCGAGATGTTTAGCTGTAAATCCAGATGTTATCTTATTAGATGAACCTACAAGTGCCTTAGATCCAATCTCTACATCTAAGATTGAAGACTTATTAATGGATCTTAAGAAAGACTATACAATTGTGATTGTGACACATAATATGCAGCAGGCTTCACGTATTGCAGACAATACAGCATTCTTCTTACAGGGTGAAATCATTGAAACTGGTGATACAGAAAAGATCTTCTCATTCCCTCAGGATAAGAGAACAGAAGATTATATCACTGGTAGATTCGGTTAATATTTAATAATCTAAATCAATATATTATAATGAAGGGGTAAATATTATGAGAAGTCGTTTTGATAGAGAACTAGATACGCTTAATGTAGATCTTCAAAAGATGAGTGGTCTTGTAGAAAATGCGTTAGAAAACACTATTGCTGCATTTAAAAACAAGAACACTAAGCTTGCTAAAGAAGTGATGGAAAATGATCGTATGATCAATGATATGGAACGTTCTATTGAGTCTATTTGTTTTAAGTTAATGTTAAGACAGCAGCCAGTGGCAAGAGATTTACGTATTGTAACTACTGCATTAAAGATTGTGACTGATCTAGAAAGAATTGGTGACCAGTGTTCTGATATTTGTGAAATTATCTTAGATTTGTCTGGTGATCATATTTATAGAACAGTAGAACATATTCCAGATATGTTAAAGACTGCAAAAGAAATGGTGCATAAGTCTATTGAAGCCTTTGTAGAAGGTGATGTAGATAAAGCCCATAACATTTCTAGAATGGATGATGATATTGATGCATTATTCTTAGATATTAAGAATGAAATCATTCAGATTATAAAGGAAAATAGTGAAAATGCGGATGACTGTTTAGATTACTTCATGATTGCGAAATATCTAGAAAGAATTGGTGATCATGCATCTAATATTTGTGAATGGTTAGATTTCATGGAAACAGGATCTATCAACCAGCAGCGTATTATTTAAGGGGGATATAACCAATGAGCGAACGTATATATGTAATAGAAGATGATGAGAATATTCAGGAAATTATTAAGTTATCTCTTGAATCAAGTGGGTATTCAATTACCCTATTTAATAATGCGATAGATGCAATTGTCGCAATTCATGAAGATACACCTGATCTTGCAATATTTGATGTCATGTTACCAGAATTAGATGGTATTTCAGCTATTAAGCAGATAAGAAAGACCAATACTACTTTACCTATCTTAATTCTATCCGCAAAGGATCGTGAAATAGATAAGGTAAGAGGATTAGATTCAGGTTGTGATGATTATATGACGAAACCATTTGGAGTGCTGGAACTTGCTGCACGTGTTCGCTCATTACTTAGAAGAAGCCAGCATCATTCAAAGGTTATTAAAACTACATCTTTAGAAATTGATAAGTCTAAACATAATATTTTAAAGCAGGGTGAAAAACTTGAATTAACTCATAAAGAGTATCAGTTATTACTCTATTTAGTAGAAAATAAAGAACGTGTTGTAGAAAGAGAAGAACTCTTAAATAATATCTGGGGTTATGATTTTGTAGGCGAATCGAGAGCCCTAGATGTTCATATTCGTTCTTTACGTGCAAAACTTGGTGATGATGGGCATCATTATATTAAGACAATCAGAAGTGTAGGTTATCGTTTTATTGAGGACGGTCAATAATGAGACAATCTATATTGAGATATTTCATCTCATTATTATTAGTATCTCTATGTATCTGTAGTGCAACGAGTATATTTATTATTTCTGGCTCAATGAAAGAGGATTCTGAAAGAAAAATGATGTATTCTGTAAAACTTATAGAATATAATCTAGACTACTCTAAGGATCTCAATACACAGATAGAAACACTTAATCCACTTGCTTTCTCTGATGACACAAGAATATCTGTCATAGATGAAAAAGGTAAAGTTCTTGCAGATACATATAAGAATGACATCTCCTCTAATCATTTGAAAAGAGAAGAAGTACA
The DNA here is from genome assembly GCF_900540665.1 of uncultured Catenibacterium sp. GTDB lineage: Bacteria > Bacillota_I > Bacilli_A > Erysipelotrichales > Coprobacillaceae > Catenibacterium. The sequence continues at coordinate 14,477 of NZ_UQGV01000060.1, forward strand.
ACAGGCACTTCATTCTTCAAATCATGAAGGTTATGCAATGAGACGTTCTGAGACAACTAATCAGACACTTCTCTATGCTGCTTATTATAAAGATAACCACATTATAAGATTGTCCATCCCTTATTCAGGTTTATGGGGTTATTTCCCAGAACTTGCTCCTGCATTTGTGATTTCTATACTGATCAGTATATTATTTTCATACATAGTTGCACGTAAACTCTCTAAGAGAGTCACTCAACCTTTGACAGAAATCAGTGAGTCTCTTAATAACATGACTGAAGATTATCGTTTTGAACTCCCAACAACAGATTATGAAGAATTCACGCCTATTATTGATACATTAGAGAATCTTTCTCATCGATTAAGAAAATCTATGAGAGAGACCAGATTTGAACAAGATAAGATCAATGCGATATTAAGAAAGATGGAGGAAGGCTTTATCTTACTTGATGAGAATGGCATGATCTTAAGTGTCAATGATAGTGCTATAAAGATTCTCGGACCTTTAAAAGAGAAGGACAACTTAGTTGCTCATATCTCTTATCCAAATCTTATAAATGCGTTAAATAGTGCATCTAAAAAACAACGTATAGAATTAAAGATTCATGATTTTGATTACCAATGTGCAATCTCCCGCCTTCCATTTGGTACAGCACTCTTCTTTGTAGATATTACTGCAATGAAGAACTCACAAAAGATGAGAGAAGAATTCTTCTCTAGTGTATCTCATGAATTAAAAACACCTATTACAGCTATTAGAGGTTATAGTGAATTATTATCACAAGGATTCATCAATGATGAAAATCAGAAAAAGATGATGCTCTCTAAGATTCAAACTGAAGTGACTAATATGTCTTCTTTAATTAATGATATCTTGATGTTATCTAGATTAGATAGTGATGATTTGATTGTAGAAAAAGTTCCTGTTAAGATGCAGGCATTAATGAAGGACATCTCACAAGATTATGAAGGTTTATTATTGAAATACAATGTAGAGCTTCATACAGATGTTGAGCCTATTACTTATATTGGAAATGGATCTCAAATAGAAACATTGATTTCTAATCTTGTAAGTAACGCTATTAAGTACAACAAAGAAGATGGTCATGTTTATGTTCATATTTATAGTAAAGAAGATAATATGGTCATTGAAGTCAGGGATACAGGTATTGGTATACCACTTGCAGACCAAGGACGTGTCTTTGAAAGATTCTATCGTGTTGATAAGGGACGTAGTAGAATTAAAGGTGGTACAGGATTAGGTCTTGCCATTGTTAAGCATATTGTTTCTTATAATAAAGGAATAGTGAAATTACATAGTCAATTAGGAGAAGGTACTTGTATTACGATTACTCTTCCTAATAAATGAACCTTTAATTTTTAAGGGGGGGTCAATAGAAAACTCGCTTTAAATTATTGGGGGTTTCCACTTGTAAAGGGCAGTCAGAAATGACTGCC
>NZ_UQGV01000061.1 GCF_900540665.1 uncultured Catenibacterium sp.
TGTTTTTAAGTTCGTCTTTTTTTATACGTTTTGATTGATTTTTGTTTCACACTTTCCTCCTTTTAATATAATCATGAACTATATGACTATCTTCACTACTTATTACTGCATAATAATTATACACTATCAAACAATCAAAAAAAAAAGAAAATCTGATAAAAATCAGACTTTCTGCGCATTTTTCCCATCTTCTACTAATTTATTCAATAAAGTCACATACTCTTCAAACTGTGTTCTACCTACATCAGTCAAATGATAAGTTGTCTGTGGTCTGTTATTTACGAATTCCTTTCTCACTTCTATAAATCCTTCTTGAATAAGCTTTTTAGTATGTGTTGTCATATTCCCGTCTGTACAACCTAGAATCTCTTTCATCTGTTTATAAGTGAGATCTTCAATACTTAAACTGGCAATCATTTGAATTCTTATATGCGATTCAAATACCTTTGATGTATTGTTCATAACGTTTTCCATTAGATTTCCTCCCTGTCATCAATAGAATCAGCATTACCAACATGCATTAATTCCTAGTTGTCTAGTATATTTTTTCACCGTATATAATTATTATATAATTTATATCAATAAATTTAAAGGCTATAAACAATAAAAAATAGAAACCATCAATGATTTCTACCTTTTAAGAAGATTATAGAGATTATAAATCATGATTACTGTCGTTATCACAATCAAAGAAATATTATTATATGTGAACTGTGTAATCACATTTGTATAAAGATGATTCTGAATAGTGGCAGTATATTGATCAAAGAGAAGAACTAGACCTACTACAACATAAACAGCACTAATAAGCTTAGTGACATTATTTTTAGTTGCCATCACAAACATAAGAATAAAACATATCGCAATTAAGATATTTGAGATAATGGAAAAAGAAATGGCAGTAGAATAATTCTGATCCTGTGTAAGTAATGTGAGTGCATGCTGAAACTTCTGTACATATTCTGTTGATGAAGTTTGTATGATATAAAGTGCTATAGGACTCGCCCCATAGATAATTGATTTAGTCGTATCTTTCATAGTGATTCCCCTTTTATATGTATTTTAATCTATTTTAATGTAAGTTACAAGCCTACTGTAACTTCTACATTTAAATAAACTTTTTTTAAAATAGTGATATATATTTACTCTCGCTATAATAATTAATATAATAAATATAGAGAAAAACATGAACGAAAGTGCAGGTGAATCTTATGAATATTTCTCATACTCTTTATAGTGGTTTATTAATTAAAGTTCTCCCTTTATTAATTGCATCACTATTCCTTACATTCCTATTAGTGAAATCAAAAATGGCTAAGTTCTTTTATCTGCTCATAGGTATAGAAGTCATTGCGATATTGATACTCCACTATAGCACAATATCTATGTCAATCATCCTATATGAACAGACAAAAGCCTTTATTACTCTTTCTAATATGTTCATGATAGTAGGAATATATTTACTTATTCCACTTCTTTCAATCATACTCTATATAATATTAAGAAAAAGAATTTAAGAGCGATGTTAATTCATCGCTCTTTTATAGTAAAGATATATGATACCTACACATGTAGTCATTATTTCAGATAAAGGGAGGAAGCCCAGATTCCTTTCATACCAAATTGTGAAAGAATAATAGATGCAGGTACAATAAGTACTACACCACGTAACAAAATGAGTGTAGAGGCTATTTTAGCACTCTCTATCGAAGTAAAGTATGTGGTTAAGACAATGTTTGCTCCTGCAAAGAATAATCCTGTAAACATGATTTTAAAGCCTTCTACAGCTAATTGATACAACATTGCATTGTTTGTCTTATTGAAGAGAGAAGTAATCATAGAAGCATTTATAAAGACTGTTAAGTAGATCACTGAAGATAATAACAACGAAATAGCAAGAGTCATTCTTCTTAACATAATAAGATTCTTTGTATCATGAGAACCATAGGATTCACTTGTAAGAGGCTGCATACCATGTGCAAGACCATTAAATATCGCAATACATACAAGCCATATATTACATACAACACCATAAGCAGCAACACCTATATTACCTGTAATCTTTAATATAAGTGTATTAAAAAGAAGTACTACCAAACCACTTGATATCTCTATCAACATAGAAGGAAATCCCAATTTAATAATTCTTTGTATAATAGAGAACTGAAAATGAAGATGAACAGAATGGAATGTGTTCTTCTTTTTAATAAAGTGTAAAGAGAGGATACTTAATCCAATCAGAGGTGCTAAACAAGTTGCAAAAACAGCCCCAAACATGCCCATATGACATAAGAATATAAATACATAATCAAGTACGACATTCATAAGTGAAGCAACAATCATAGCTGTTGTAGCGAGAGTTGGATTGTTATCATTTCTTACTAATGCATTGAGTGCATTATTGAAGATAAAGGCAGGTGTAAATATCATAATAGTTCTTAGATAAGTTACTGTATCTTTTAATACGGCATCATTGGCTCCTAGCATCCTTGCAAGAGAAGGACTATATAATACTCCTGTAATTATGAAAAGTACTCCTATTAAAAGTCCTAAAACCACCGTATGATTAAATACCTGATTGATTTCATCATACTTATTATCTATCTTCAGGATAGATAATCTAATGCCAAATCAAATTCCTAACATGAGTCCTATCCCATAAATCAAATTAAATACAGGTATCGCAAGATTTAATGCAGTGAGTCCGTGATCCCCTATTCCCTGGGCAATAAAGAATGTATCTGCAAGTATATAAAATGATATAGCCATTTCTCCCAATATGCTTAAACATATATATTTAATAAATCTTTGTTTCATAGTTTCCCCCCCTCGTATAAAAAAAGAAATAGTGAAATCACTATTTCAATTCTTTTGCGAGACCTCCTAGAGATGTTTCTTTGTAAGCAACATTCAAGTCTTTGCCTGTTTCTTTCATAACTCTTACTACAGTATCAAAAGGCACCTTATTCTTACGTACATAACCTAATTGTCCAGCAAGCATCGCTGCATCATAAGCACGTAATGCACCTAAGGCATTTCTTTCGATACAAGGAATCTGTACATAACCACCTACTGGGTCACATGTAAGACCTAAGTTATGTTCTAATCCCATTTCTGCGGCATAATCAATGAGACTATTGTTTAACTCATTGATCCAGGCCATAGAAGCACTCGCCATAGCACAAGCTGTTCCTACTTCTGCCTGACACCCTCCATCTGCACCAGCAATAGTCGCATTATATTTGACTGTATTACCATAAAGGCCACCAATTGCTAGCGCTTTGATTAAGTCTCTCTTCTTCAAGCCCATCTGATGATGTGCATAGTATAAAATAGCAGGTAGTACACCACTAGCACCACATGTTGGTGCAGTGACAATCATATGACCATCAGCATTCTCTTCAGAAACTGCATAGGCATAGCTGGCAATAAATAAACGTTCCTGAGCCATTTCATGATGTGTATTTAAAGCCTGTTGATACATAGAACCGGCTACTCTTTTTAATTGTAGACTGCCCTGTAAGACACCCTGTGTATGTAACCCATTTTCTACACAAGTAAACATTGCTTCAAGAACTTCAAATAAGTATTCCTTAAAGTTTTCATCTTCAAAACGTAATACATAGTCATACAGTGATAGACCTTCATTTTTACAATAATCAATGACTTCACGCATTGTATGATGTGGGTAGATTTCTACTTTTTCTTCTTCAAGATCTCCCTTGAAATAGATTTCTCCTCCACCAATAGAATAGGCCTCAATAGGTTTTAATGCTTCACCACCACAATAAACTGTCACTAACATTCCATTAGGATGGTAAGGTAATTCACCGCTCTTAAAAGAAAAATCACATGGTATAGGGGCAAATGTCTGCTGCATTATTTTATCTGTTAAATGTCCTTTACCTGTCAAAGATAAAGAACCATACAGATCAACATGCACTTTTTCCATATTTGGATAAAGCAATTTAATTCTTTCAGCGATTTTCATCGGTCCATAAGTATGAGATGAGGAAGGACCAATTCCTATCTTATAAAGTTCTCTAAGTGATTGCATAATTTCCTCCTTAAAAAAAGCAGGCTATGCCTGCTTTTATTTATTCTTTAATGCCTGCTTAGCAAGTGCTAATCCACCACATATTCCTGCATTATCTGCAAGTCCTGGATAAACAATATAATCCTTGATCTTATCTGTTGTAATTTCTTCTTTTGCAACATAACCGTTCAACATTTCCTGAACATATTTATGGATCATTGGGAATAACTGTTTCTGGTGCATAACACCTCCACCTAAGATAATCTTTTTAGGTGAGATTGTAAGAATATAAATACATAAAGCCTGAGCAATATAATAAGCTTCTAAATCCCATGCTGGATGATCAGCAGGTAATTCCTTAGCACTCTTACCCCAGCGTTCTTCGATTGCTGGTCCAGCTGCTAAACCTTCAAAACATGTACCATGATATGGACATTTACCCTTATATGTATCTTCTGAGCGAGTGATCAATTTCATATGACCCATTTCTGGATGTAGTAAACCATGTACAAGATTACCTTCGACAACGGCACCTCCACCTATACCAGTACCAATAGTTAAGTATAATGCGCTATTTAATCCTTTAGCTGCACCAAATTCTACTTCACCTAAACATGCACTATTTACATCTGTATCAAATCCTACAGGAACACCAGGGAATGATTCTTCTAAATCCTTTACGACATTATGATTAGACCATCCTGGTTTAGGAGTAGTAGTCACACTTCCATAAGTAGGACTTGTCTTATCTGGATCAATTGGTCCAAATGATCCAAAACCGATTGCTTCTACACCTTTATCCTTGAAGAATTCAATAGTTTTCTTCATTGTTTCTTCTGGTGTAGTCGTTGGAAATGATTCTCTTTCAAAGATATTACCATTTTCATCACCAACACCAACGACGAACTTAGTTCCTCCGCCTTCAATAGTACCTAATTTCATTATCCTTTACCTCCAATTACAATCAAATATATTTTAGATTATTTAATTATAAATGTAAACGAACATTTGAAAACTGTTACATTTTTTCAAGCTACCATCTTGTCATTTTTATAGTAAGCATATTGATCTAAAGAATACCCATGTTCCTGCATGACTTTAGACATAATTGTTCCTTCAATCATCGCACGTTTTGCGGTAATTATTTTATAGTCTTCTTCCCCTTTATGAGTATGAATAATATCCATCAATTGATTATGTACCTCTAAATAAAGGCTGCACAATGTGTCCATACTCTGATTCTGTAAGAAAACAATGTAATTTTCATCAAATAGCAATTCATCCATGAAAAATGCCTCCTTCTAGGAGACATTATATCATACTTATTTATATTTATCTGTATGTAGAATCTTATTTGCGTTTTCTACACGTTCATTTGTAGGTGGATCAATTCCTTCTAGCTGATATTCTAAGTTAAGTTCCTTCCACTTATAAGTACCAAGAGTATGGTAAGGAAGAACTTCTACCTTTTTCACATTACTTAAAGTATCAATATAATCAGCCAATGCATGAAGATCTTCATCAAAGTCACTTCTTTCAGGGACTAAGACATGTCTAATCCAGATAGGCTTATTGATATCATTCAAATATTGAATCATATCAATAACACGCTTATTTGAAGCACCTGTTAATACCTGATGTCTTTCATCATTGATTTCCTTGATATCTACCATCAATAAATCAGTATATTTCATAAGTTCTTCAAACTTAGAGAAGAAAGGCTCTTCTCTTGTAAAACATGCCCCACTTGTATCGATGCATGTATTCACACCTGCTGCTTTAGCAAGCTTGAAGAATTCTAATAGGAAGTCAATCTGTACAAGTGGTTCTCCACCAGATACAGTAATACCTCCTTCTTTGCCCCAATAAGGTTCAAAACGTAAGGCACGGTCTAATGCCTGCTGTGGTGTCCATTCTTCAAACTTCTGACTTGCCCAAGTATCTGGGTTATGACAGAATTGACATCTAAAAGGACAACCGTGTAGAAATAAGATAAAACGTACACCTGGTCCATCTACAAGACCAAATGACTCTATAGAATGTACACGTGCGTTCACTACATTCTCCTCCTCTATAAAAAACAGTCTCATAAGAGACTGTTTTAATTATTACATATGATCGTGACAAGTTCTAGCAATTACATCTAACTGCTGTTCTCTAGTTAAATCGATGAACTTAACAGCATAACCAGATACACGAATTGTGAAGTTTGCATATTCTGGCTTTTCTGGATGTTCCATTGCATCGATTAACTTTTCTTTACCGAATACGTTAACGTTTAAGTGATGAGCACCCTGTCTGAAATAACCATCCATAACTGTTACTAGCTTAGTAGTTCTTTCAGCTTCGTCATGACCTAAAGCACTTGGGCTGATTGTCTGAGTATTTGAGATACCATCTAATGCCCATTCGTAAGGTAACTTAGCAACTGAATTCAATGAAGCAAGTAAACCGCTCTGTTCTGCACCATATGATGGGTTAGCACCTGGAGATAATGGTTCACCAGCTTTACGTCCATCAGGTAATGAACCTGTAGCCTTACCATAAACTACGTTAGAAGTGATTGTTAAGATTGAAGTAGTTGGTTCAGAATTTCTATATGTATGATGCTGTTTGATCTTTTCTAAGAAAGTATGTAATAACCAAACTGCGATGTTGTCAGCTCTGTCATCATCGTTACCATAACGAGGGAAATCACCTTCAACGTCGTAATCTACAACGATACCATCTTCATCTCTGATAGTCTTAACCTTAGCATATTTGATTGCGCTTAATGAGTCTACTACATGTGAGAAACCAGCAATACCAGTAGCGAATGTTCTACGAACATCAGTATCGATTAATGCCATTTCAGCAGCTTCATAGTAGTATTTATCATGCATATACTGGATTAAGTTTAATGTATTTACATATAAATCTGCTAACCAGCCCATCATGTTTTCATATTTCTGGATAACTTCATCATAATCAAGATATTCAGAAGTAATTCCTCTGTATTCAGGACCTACCTGCTGTTTAGTCTTTTCATCGATACCACCATTGATAGCATAAGTTAAGCACTTAGCTAAGTTAGCTCTTGCACCGAAGAACTGCATTTCTTTACCAGTCTGAGTAGCTGATACACAGCAGCAGATTGAATAGTCATCGCCCCATACAGGTCTCATAACGTCATCATTTTCATACTGAATTGATGAAGTATCGATTGAAATCTTAGCAGCATACTTCTTGAAGTTTTCTGGTAATGCTTCTGTATAAAGAACTGTTAAGTTTGGTTCTGGAGAAGGACCCATATCTTCTAATGTATGTAAGAAACGGTAGTCACTCTTTGTAACCATTGAACGTCCGTCAGTACCTAAACCTGCAACTTCTAATGTAGCCCATACTGGGTCACCAGAGAATAATGCATTGTATGATGGGATACGAGCGAACTTAACCATACGGAATTTCATAACGATATGGTCAACTAATTCCTGAGCTTCGCTTTCAGTTAATGTACCGTTAGCTAAATCTCTTTCAATATAGATATCAAGGAATGTAGAAATACGTCCAACTGACATAGCTGCACCATTCTGAGTCTTGATAGCTGCTAAATAACCAAAGTATAACCACTGGAATGCTTCACGAGCGTTAGTAGCTGGTTTAGAAATATCATAACCATAAACTTCAGCCATCTTCTTCATGTTATTAAGAGCTCTTACCTGTTCAGCAATTTCTTCTCTCTTTCTGATGATGTCTTCAGTCATTGATCCGCTACCACAGTTAGCATAATCTTCTTTCTTCCATTCGATTAATGCATCGATACCGTATAAAGCAACTCTTCTGTAGTCACCAACAATACGTCCACGACCATAAGTATCTGGAAGACCAGTGATGATCTTATTATGACGTGCTTTCATAATTTCAGGAGTGTAAACATCAAATACACCCTGGTTATGAGTCTTATGATATTCAGTAAAAATCTTATGTAATTCTGGATTTGGTGTATAACCATAAGTTTCGCAAGCTTGTTCAGCCATACGGATACCACCATAAGGCATAAATGCTCTCTTTAAAGGCTTATCTGTCTGTAAACCAACAACAGTTTCTAAGTCCTTCATGCTTTCATCAATATAACCAGGTCCATAAGCAGTTAAACCAGAAACGATTTCAGTTTCCATATCAAGAACTCCGCCTTTAGCTCTTTCTTCAGCCTGAAGTTCCTGTAATCTGCCCCATAATTTATTTGTTGCTTCTGTAGGTTCAGCTAAGAATGATTCATCACCATCATATGGTTTGTAGTTGTTCTGGATGAAGTCTCTAGTATTAACTTCTTCTTTCCATAAACGGCCTTTGAATCCAGACCATGCTTCAGCAAAACGATTTGTATCCATTGTAACAATTCCTCCTTAAAGTATATAAAACCACTGAATTTTGTTACGCATCCTTTTCAGCGACTTCAATATAACATTAATCAAAAAGTTTGTCCATGGATTTGCCCACAATTTTGTGAGCGTTTTCTGTAATCGTTTAACATTTTTTGCTTCGTGATAAATATTTTTCTCCTTTATTTGTTATTATTTCCTAAATTAATAACATTTTATTTGTACATTTAGTACTTATGCGCTTACATTTGTTATATTTTTTTGTATAAAAAAATATTTATAAATTTTTTTTACAAAAAAAAAAGGAAATGCTTGACGCATTCCACTCTTTATTTCTCAGGTATAATTTCAAGCCAGTAGCCATCTGGGTCCTGGATGAAATAGATGCCCATTGAAGGGTTTTCAAAACATATGCATCCCATCTTTTCATGTAATGCATGTGCTCCTTCATAATCATCTACATTAAAAGCTAAATGAAATTCTTCTTCTCCAATATCATAAGCCTGTGGATGATCTTTAAGCCATGTGAGTTCTAATTCAAATGGTGTTGTTTCATTACCAACATAGACAATAATGAAACTGCCATCATCACTGACCTTACGTCTTCTCTCAGTCAACCCCAATGCTTCTTCATAAAATTTAAGAGACGCATCTAGATTCTTAACGTTATAGTTTTCATGTACCATCTTAAACTTCATTGTTAATACCTCTTATTTAATTTTTTCTAATACTGTTTCACAGATAACACTTGATGCTTTACCAAAGATCATAGTTAGTGTTAAATGCCCTGCGACAATACCGCTGGCACCAAGTGTTTTAATTGTTTCAATATCAAGATCCTTATCCTGCTTCAAAGTTGCCTTCAATTTAGAAGGTGATGCTTCTAAAGCAGTAATGTTGTCTTTACCACCTAATGCCTTAATTAATAGATCTGCATCAATCGGACATTCTTCTTTACTAGTTTTCTTTTTACGAGTCATCATCACAACAATAATAAGCACAACAACCACTGCTGCAATAATACCAATCATCATATTTTTAGACACTTTATACACACTCCTTTTTATTGAAGTATCTTTAAAATATAGTATACTATAAGAATGAAAAAAGTAAAAAGAAAAAAGGAGGGCACGCATGGAAAAACTTGAAGAAACACTCAAGAAATATCCTCTCATTGCCTTAGTTATATTGTTTGGTGCAATCAGTTGTCTTGCAGTTGCAAGTGCTGCACCAATTATGACCAACGTCGCAAATCCTTACATGCTTTGGTTAAAGCAGGCTCTATATTATGTATTAGGTGGTATTCTAAGTTATATCATCTATAAGATTGGTCAGGATACCCTATATAATCATATAAAAACACTCTATATGATTTTTATTGTATTACTTATCGGTCTTGCAGTAGATCATTTTGTCTATACAAAATTATTACATATTCATATAGTACCTCTCGCAAAATTCACAAACGGTGCTACTTCCTGGTATAACATCCCAGGTTTTACTTTTCAGCCTTCTGAATTTATGAAGATTATCATGGTTATGTACCTTGCAAAAATTACACAGGAATATAATGATCGTATCTTAGTCAAGACAACTGACAGTGAAATCCAATATATCATCCAAGTGATGAAGATTTCTTTACCTCCTGCTATTCTTATTTATTTACAGAATGACTCAGGGGTTATGATGATTATTATGGCAGCAGTCTTCTTTGTGTTATTATCAAGTGGCATGAATAAGAACTGGTTCCTATTTATTATTATCATCGGTGTCATCGGCGTACTTGGGCTAGGTTATTTATTTATCTACCAGAATGGTATCTTCACATCTCTTATTTCAGGACATAAGTTATCCCGTATTTATGGTTGGTTAGACCCTGAAGGAACAACAGGTAACCAAGGATTACAGTCATGGTTTGCTCAGTTGTCTTATGGTACAGCCGGATGGTTTGGACATGGCTTTAGAGCTGTTGTCAAAGTCTTCCCTGAAGGTCAGACAGACTTTATCTTTTCTGTTATTGCGACAGATTTTGGTTATGTAGGTGCATTTATCACTTTACTTGCAGTTGCATCATTTGATATCGTTATCTTGAATATCGGCTTAAAGAGTGATAATATTCGTGATAAAACATTTATCATGGGAACATTTGGTTGTCTCATCTTCCAACAGACATGGAATATCGGAATGATTCTTGGATTACTTCCTATTACTGGTATTACTTTACCAATGTTGTCATATGGTGGATCTTCATTACTTTCATATATGTTCGCATTAGGTGTTATTATTGATATCGATTATCAGAATAAGCTTCGCGATGTAAAACATAAACAATATTAAAAAGCGACATACCTCTATGAGGTATGCCGTTTTTTCATGCTTATTCTTTAATATCTTTAAGTAAAGCCACATGTTCAGAATAAATATGTCCTGATTCAGGAACATAGATAATAAGTGCTTCTCTTTCATTCTTATAAATAGAACGACTCTTTTCTACAAATGCGAATAAGAGATCATCCCCTTTAGTTGTCTTAAGCTGTACTCTTTCATTATACTTAACTGGCGTAATCACATATTCACAAGGTACAGTAGGGACATCTTTTAAGCTCACCATCTGTTTATAATAGCTATAAACTATAAAGAATAATCCAGCTGTAATAGCAACCGCTAAAGCGTAGATTACTTTAGCCTGAGATGGAATAACAAATGCAGCCACCAATGCGACAAAAACAACTACAGGAATAATTCTAGAGAACTTCTTATAGTGCTTTCCAAATTCATTACATTTATAAGTCATATATTTTTCTGACTGCTTAAGATTTAATTTTTTTAATTCGTACATCATTGAACACCTTCTTTAAAGTCATACATTGTTGTGTGATAGGATGTTTAAAAGCTATTTCTACACTATCTAGATAAAAGCCTTCTCCTTCACCATAAAGTGGATCTCCTACAAGCGGACACCCCAAATAAGCCATATGTACACGAATCTGATGCGTACGCCCTGTTTCTAACTTACATTCTACTAGAGAATATTCCCCAGTTGTTTTAATAGTACGGTAATGGGTGATTGCTTCTTTACCGCCTTCTCTTACTTCTCTTTTTGTCCCATGACCCTCTGCATGGTCAATAGGAGCGTTTACTGTCCCCTGCCCTGGATTGCCTTTTACAAGCGCATGATATACACGTTTAACCTGCTTGATATCATGAGAAAAAGCATCATGAACATAACGGCTTTTCGCAATCATCATCAGTCCTGATGTTTCTTTATCAAGACGATTGACAAGATGTATCGCACTTTCAATATGATTCACTTTATAATAATACATAATAGCATTCCCCAACGACTCTGTTAAGTACTTCTTAACAGGAATACAAGCTAAATCTGGCTGTTTATCTATGATCATCAAGTAATCATCTTCATATACAACCTTTAAAGGGATATCCACAGGAATCACATTACTTGTTTCTTTAGGGAAGACAATCGCAACACTATCTCCCTCAACTGTTTTATAACACAAATACTGTTTTTCTCCATTCACTAATATTTCTCCATGATTCCTAGAATCCTTCACTAGTTTCTTAGAAATACCATGTAAATAGAAGAATTCATCTAAACGCATATCAACATGCTGTGCATCTATTTCAAACTGTAAAATCATAGGAATGATTTCCTCAATCTCTTCACAAAAGATACATGACGATAATTACAGAAATGTGCCACACGCTTAGATAAGCGTGCTTCTATCACATCATGATCCTTTAATTCATATATATCTGTATCAATACCTAAGACAGTATTCTCATTACGATCTGCTTCAAAACGTACTACGTCATCTTCTCCTAAAATAAGAGAGCTACCTAAGGAACGATAGGCATTATGATGAATACCTGCAATCTCTGTCACCTGCATCAGTCTTAAACTAGGATTAATCACTGCACCTCCTAATGATTTATTTAATGCAGTAGAACCTGATGGTGTACTTACACAAAGCCCATTTCCTCTAAATGTTTCCATATGTTCATCATTCACATACATATCAATCACCTGTGAACGATGACTATTCTCTATACGCATTTCATTTAAAGCATGGAAAATCTGTCCATTATAAGAAATACGCAACAGATGTCGATCAAAGATATCTGGTTCTTTTGTGAGAATATCTTCTACAAGCTGTTTATATTCATCTTTTAAATAGTCTGTAAAAAATCCCAATGTCCCTGTATGGATTCCTACAAAAGACACATCATTTAAAACATGTTCATAGCGATGGATGGAATAAATCATTGTTCCATCACCTCCTACAGAGATTACAATATCAGGATGTTCTTCATCATAGATCAGTTCTTTGAGTTCTTCTTTAATTAAAGCCGCCACTTGACGAGATACGTCATCTTTCTTTGATACAATCGCATATCTTTTCATAATTTCATCACCGTTATTATTATACTTTCTATTACATTTTTAAGCAATATGACTTGTATTGACGGGTTAGTTTCACAAGTATATAATTTTAGGAAAACAAGGAGGGACCATGGAAAAGAATCTTGAAATAGAATATAAGATGCTTCTCACTAAGGATGTCTTCCATCAATTGATGAATGATTTAAAAGGGCATACTTATAGTCAGACAAACTATTATCTAACAAGTATTGAATTAGGGGCATTACGCTATAGTCTTCGCGTAAGAGAAAAAGAAGGCTATTATGAAATGACACTTAAGATACCTGAAAAAAATGGTCATATGGAACATAATCTTGAGATTACTCAAGAAGATCTCATCATGATTCAAAAAGGAGAAATGCCTGATAATGAGATAACCCGTTTATTAAGAGACAAGGGATTTACTTTAGGTCTTATTAAACAATCTTATTCTCTAACTACTATTAGAAGAGACGTTCCTTTTGATTCAGGAATGTTATCTCTTGATGAGAATCATTATAATGGAATCACTGATTATGAATTAGAATTTGAAGTCAATGATGAAAACGCTGGACTGAAACAGTTCCAGGAACTATGTGATACATATCATCTCAAATACAAAGGAAACTGTGCAAGTAAGATCGTACGTGTTTTAAGCACATTAAAAGCAGGCTTATAGGCCTGCTTTATTGTTGTGATAGTCTTCCACAAGTGTTGATGCACTGAATTGTGGACAATTGTCGAATTTCTGACATTCAGCTAATTTTCTTAATTCTCTAGGAATAAATGCGCGAATCTCTTCAGCATTATAACCTACCTGAAAACGTCTTTCATCAATCATGATTGGACGTTTAAGGATAGAAGGATTCTTTTGAATGAAATGAATCAATTCATTGATAGACATATCTTCAATGTCCACTTTATTCTCTTTTATGATCTTAGAACGTTTAGAAATGATATCATCTGTTCCATTCTCACTTCGTTCTAATAATTCACGTAATTCATCTTCTCTTAGTATCGTAGAAAAGATGTTCTTTTCTACATAAGGAATATCATGTTCTTTTAGCCATGCCTTGACTTTTCTGCATGACGCACAACTTGGTGCAGTGTAGATTCTAATCATGATTTCACCTCTTTCTTGTGTTTATTATACATCATTTTCGATTATTGTATATGCTTATTGGTTGCATTCACATAATTTTATATTATAATGGAATAAGCGATGAACAGAAATAAGTAGTTTTTTATACTATGGATAGAGAGCTCATGGGTGGTGGAAATGAGTCATGGATAAGAAATGAATTGGGTTCTGGGAGCTTTTCTAGCATGAGTTAGAAACGTCTGCTGTCGTTACCAGCACAACTACACATTGGTGGCACGTCCTTTGGGCGTGCCTTTTTTATTTAGGAGGATGAAAGTAATGAAAAGAATGTTGAGTGGTATTAAACCTACAGGTCGTGTTACATTAGGTAACTATATTGGCGCAATCAAGCCATTCGTACAGTTTCAGGATGAATATGAAATGATTATCTTTGTCGCAAATCTTCATTCAATGACTATATATCAGGAACCAAAAGATTTAAGAAAGAATACAAAAGACCTCATTGCATTATATATTGCAGCAGGATTAGATCCTGAACAGGTGACTTTATTCTTACAGAGTGATGTTCTAGAACATGCACAGCTAGGCTGGTATCTAGGCTGTATGGTATCAATGGGTGAACTATCACGTATGACACAATATAAATCAAAGAAGCTTGAAGCTGAAGAAAAAGGTGGACATATTGGAGCTGGAATCTTCAACTATCCTTCTTTAATGAATGCAGATATCTTAATGTATGATCCAGACTATGTACCAGTAGGAGAAGATCAGAAGCAGCATGTAGAGCTTGCTAGAAATGTAGCAGAACGTTTTAATAGCCGTTATAGTGATACATTTAAATTACCTGAACCTATTATTCCTAAAGTAGGTGGACGTATTATGGATTTACAGGATCCTACTAAAAAGATGAGTAAATCATCACCTAATGGTAAAGGATGTATTTATGTATTAGATCCAGTCAATGTATCTAAGAAGAAGATCTTATCTGCAGTAACAGATAGTGATTCAAATGTTAAATTTGATCCAGAAAACAAACCTGGTATTTCTAACTTACTTGAAATCTATTCTATTATTTCAGGTAAGACTATTGAAGAACTTGAAGCCATGTATGAAGGTAAGGGCTATGGCGAATTCAAGAAAGATCTTGCAGAAGTTGTAGGTGATGAATTGACACGAATCCAGGACCGTTATAATGAAATCGTAAATGGCGATTATCTTGATAATGTCCTTGAAGAAGGTGCCCAAAAGGCAAGAAGAATTGCAAGAAAGAAACTTGCAAAGGTAGAAAGAAAGATTGGTATTACAATCAAGAAAAAATCATAACCACTGATAAAATCAGTGGTATGAACCCGCCCTGTAAGGGCATAT
>NZ_UQGV01000062.1 GCF_900540665.1 uncultured Catenibacterium sp.
AGGCTCCGAAAAGCCTTGTATTTACAGTGTTCCTAATAGGAAGTAATCATATGATTCTCCTATTAAAAAACAGTGAAAATTAAGTTTCACTGTTAGTCTATTTCTATTTTAAGAAATGTAGTATATAAAGTCAATGATTACCAGATGCCCATGATATGCTGCATTACCAATGAAACAATAGTAATACCACACCAGCATGATGCACCTACTAATAATGGTTTACCACCTGTTTTAATTAAGTGAGGCACATTACTGTTTAGACCGATTGCACCCATAGCCATGATAATGAGGAACTTAGATAATTCTTTAATAGGTAAGAAAACGTTGCTGTTAACTCCCATATGAAGGCTGACTGTAGTAATAATAGCAGCTAATACAAAGTAAAGAATAAACATAGGGAATGCTTTCTTTAAACTGAAGTTTGAAGATTTTTGGTTATTCTTACTTCTAATCATTGATAATCCTAAAGTGATAGGAATAATTGCAAGTGTACGTGTTAATTTGACAGTTACAGCTTTATTGAGTGTAGCACTACCTAAATGCCACATACTATCCCAAGTAGATGCTGCTGCAGTAACTGAAGATGTGTCATTGATGGCAGTTCCTGCAAATATTCCAAACGCATCGCCATGTAATGTATCAAAGCCGATGGCTTTACCTAGAATAGGGAAGAATAATGCAGCTAAGACATTAAAGAAGAAAATAACTGCAATAGCCTGAGCCACTTCATCATCATCGACATCAATGACTGGTGCAGTAGCTGCAATGGCAGAACCACCACAAATAGATGAACCTACACCTACTAGAATAGATGTATTGGAAGGTACATGTAATATCTTTCTTAAAAGCCATGCAATAATAAGTGAAGTTGAAATAGTACAAATAATAATAGGTAATGACTGCTTTCCTGTTTCAAAGATAACACCTAAGTTCATTCCAAATCCTAATAATACGACTGCAGTCTGTAGGATGATTTTAGAAGTCCATTTAATACCTGGCGCTGCTTTACCTTTTTCTTTCCAAAACATCGTAATAATCATACCTGCAAGAATTGAAATCACTGCCCCACCGACAACTGGAAATTGTTTTCCTAGTAACCATGATGGAATCGCAATAACTAAACATACAAGTATGCCAAATATATTCTTTTTAATAGTTTCCATGATTTACCTGCTTTCTTTTAAATGTGTGCTCATTATATCACTTGACTATAATAATATTAAATTATATATTTCTATTGAACTATAAGTAAATATTATTGATGAGGTGATGAGATGTTAGATTATCGTATTCATACTTTTTTAAAAGTATGTGAGACATTAAACTATACGCTTGCTGCAAAACAACTACATATTACTCAGCCAGCTGTATCACAGCATATTCATTATTTGGAGCAAGAATATGAAACAACACTCTTTGTATATTCAAATAAGCAGCTATCTTTAACACGTTCTGGAGAGATATTAAGAAAATATTTGATGACTATGCAGAATGATGAGCAAACAATTAAAAAAGAGATAAAGCGTCATGAAGAAATGATAGAAACATTGTCGATTGGTGTGACTATGACAATTGGTGAATATGCGATAGTGGATAAATTGGCTGATCTTATCAAGCATCATCCTGAAATGAATCTGCATCTTCATTATGAAAATACGGCAGAATTATTAAAGTTATTAGATCAAGGTAAGATTCATATGGCTATTGTAGAAGGAAATTATCCAAAAGAGAAATATAGTCATAAAAAATACAGCACAGAGGACTATATTGCCGTCTGTGCTGCATCACATGGATTTAAGAATATACCTCATACTTTACATGACCTTCTCGATGAAAGACTTCTTGTACGAGAACAAGGTTCTGGTACAAGACACATTCTTGAAGAGAGTCTACAAGTACGTGGTTTGTCTATTTCTGATTTTATACATTATACACAGATAGAAAATATGCATACAATCATCAGCTTGCTTAAGAAAGATTGTGGTATTTCTTTTATGTATAAAACTGCAGTGAAAGAAGAATTACAGAAAGGTATATTAAAAGAAATTGTATTAGATGATTTTAAGCTCCAACACAATTTTGAATTCATCTGGGAAAAAGATAGTCTATTTACTGATAAGTATATTTCTATTAGTGAAGAATTTTTAACAATACCCTTTTGATGATTAAATGTATCAAAACGTAGTAAAATTTTTGGTGCTTGACTATAGTTTATTTTATTCTTTTTAATACTAACTTGAATACAACTATGCCGGCTTCAAATAGTTTTTCTTGGTTTTCTAACGTGAACCAGCCTTTTTCTTTACTAGATTTTATATATTTAGCTAGTTCATTCATTAGATGTAGCGTGGCCTATCTCTTTTTAAAGTTCTGTATATTAGGTATTGCATATCTACTATGCTCATTCAGATTTAATGTTAGGCATAGGATTCAACTCCTTTCAGCAATAATTGTTAAAACATTATTTTATTTTCCAAATTACAGTCACTGTATCTGTGACATCAATATCATCTGCTTCAATATCTATATCATATCCAGGACCACCCATTGTTTTTTCTGCACTTGCGAATGCAAAATTCTGTATAGGTTCTGAGACAAAGTTGATTTCACCCCAAGAATAATCAATAGATACGATATCACCTAGTTCTACATTTGCAGCATGAGCTAAGACTTTTGCTTTATGCTTAGAATCTTCTATCGCATTCTTCAATAATTCATCTTTATATTTTTCAGGATCACTCACTGTATATTCAATTGAAATTTCTGGTGTAATCACACTATGTGCCAAAGCATAAAGTATCTCCCCTAGTTTCTTATTATCTGCATCAAATTCTATCAACATACGATGTGTATAGGTATATCCTACAAGTCTCTTTTTCCAGCTTTGATCTTTAGATTTATAACTCTCATATTTGGTATCAATGTCAAAACTGTTAGTTTTTAAGTCATCCTTTTGAAATCCAAAAGATACAAATAAATCCTTCAATATCTTTGTTGTGTCACTAGATTGATTTAATGTCACTTCATATTCCTTATAGGATTCTTCCATAGTCATGTTAAGTCTAATTCTATCAGGTTTTACAGAAATCTTTCCTTTACCAGTAATTTTCATTGTTTTATCCATGGTTATGCCTCCTTTCCATTATTATATCAAAAAAGCCCCATGAATAATCATAAGGCCAATAATTCTTTTACTTTTTGAGTTGTTAGCTTGTTTAGTAATAATCCTTCTTTAATGTCTGCATTTGGTGCTGATACTTTTAATTCTTGTACAGTGTTTCCAAAATCACTACTTCCTGATGTAGCAAATAGTGTAATTATCTTATTAGAAAAATCATATGCTTCTAGGAATGTATTAATAATTGTAGGTGCAACATACCACCAGATAGGAAAACCTAGATAGATATGATTATACTTTGAAATATCTAGATTATCTTTAACAATGGCAGGGCGTATTGATTTATCCTCCATTTCAATACTGCTTCTAGACTTCTTATTCATCCAATCAAGATCAGCTTTTGTATATGGGATTTCTGGTTTGATTTCATATAGATCAGCCCCTGCCATCTTTGCAACCTCTTCAGCCGCATGCTTTGTAACACCACTTGCACTAAAATAAGCAACTAATATTTGACTCATATTATTATCCTCCTTGGCTAAATTATAAAGTGTGAACCTTACTTTATGGCAAGGAGATTTTATTGATATAATTCTTTTCTTCTTAGTTGTGTATAGGGTCTACTTTCTCTTATTTTCTTGGAGTCAGACAAATCAATATTAACATATATGATTTCTTCCTGATCACCTGCTTTTCTACCGAATGTTTTTAACCATCTTATAGCTTTCTCTATACGTTCTAATGGATAATTATGATGTCCATAATCCTTTTTTGCAGGAGACATAGTCATCACATTTAAACCAAGCTTATGGAGCTATTTTACAGAAGTACGGGCTAAATAGTCTTCTGAATCATCGCCAATCATTGCACAGTCTGATTCTTTCTTACACTGCCAATAAACACCATAGACCCCATCCATTTCTGTATAAAAATGTCTTTTATTCATTATGATCATCTCTTTATCAAATGTGTTTTTCTAACACGATTATTTTATTAGATACATGAGAAACAAAAGGAATCTTACCTAAAACATGATATATAGGCATCAATTGCTTCATTCCCTCTACAAGACTTGCTTCCTTTAGAAAAGAAAATGAAGGGGTAAGTTTTTCTAGTTCTTTCCCATTTTTTATACCCCATGTAAATTGTGCACGACTGCCTTCTATAGATTTTTCTTTAATGTGCTTCACCATAAAAGGTGACATCACTTCAACCATTATTGTGACATTTGAAAATGCATGTTCGATAATAGAAAAGATTTTCTTAATATCAATTTCAGTTAAATACATAGTCAATCCTTCTATGATTACTAGAACGTCTTCTCCTTCATTGTGAATAGTATTTGTATAGGTTTCATCCATAGCTGACTTCGCGATTTGATAGATAGGTCCTGTTTCTATTAAAAACTGTTTTCTTATATTCATCGTTTCAGGGAAATCTAGATTATACCAGCGTATATTTGCCTTTCATACGATAACACCTTGTATCAAGACCACATGCAATATTAATCACAATAGTATTCTCATGTTTATCTAAATATTCCTCTACCATCTTATCTAATACAATTGTTCTTGCAATCACACCAGAACGCATTGTTTTATCTTGATCTGCTTGAGAAAAGTCATAATCTAATTGTTTGACTATTGATACAGCCATTTCATCTTTGATTTTAGGATTCTTTTGACTTGTTTCTTTAGCACGTGCATAAAGAGTCTGGATCATTGTTTCTGGTACACCTTTTACATTTATTTTCATTTTGAATCGCCTTCTTTTCTTACAACACAATGTAGGCGCATTCCCTTGCGTATTTCAAACTTTTCTATTTTTAAACCTGCTTCTTTACAACATTTATAAACAAGATTTCTTGTAGGAACCTGAACATCTCCATGACCAAATAGGTTTGCGAGAGGCATTTCAATTTTATTCATCAGCCATACAAGTGGTTTATTATCACTAGTAACATCTCTAAGTATTAATCTACCCTTTGGACGTAAGCATCTTTTTACACTATTAAAAAATGCCTGTGGATTAGGGTAATGATGAAAGCTCATAGAACAGATAATGGCATCAAATGAGTTTTCCTCAAAAGGGAAATTCTCACAATCCCCTACTACAAATACTGCATTTGGAATATTCTTCTTTTTAGCTTCTTCAATCATAGCTGGTGTAAGATCAAGACCTATATAATGTCTATCTGGATATTTTTCTGATAATAAAGAAATCATAGGTGCTGGACCACATCCTGCATCAAGTAAATCTATAAATGGTTCTTTCTCTAATTCTTCTAAGATATCTGGATAATCCTTCTTACACATTTCATAGAGACCTGCATGATCACCTGCATATCTTTTAGCTGCTTCAGTAAATTCTTTGATTGATAATTGTTTGTATTCTTCGTTTGTCAAATTCATAATCTCCATTTCTTAATATAAGAATTAAATTGGTTATGTAGTTCTTTCATTTCATCTGGTGCTTTTATTGCATGTTGATACATGAATGTATATCCAAAGTGACTTTTATAAGTCTTCGATAAAACTATATGTAAGTATTGGTATTGGTAAAATTCTAAAGATATGCATTTTATAAGGTGATAATGTATGAAGTTTTTCATATAAAATCTTGAAATTATATTTAAGCTCTTTCGCTGTATTTTTCATCACAAGTTTATCTTGACCTACGGATTCAGGATATTCTGTTTGATAATAAGCATCTGCAAGAGGTACAACCATCCCAAGATGACATAACTGCCATATATGCATATCATTGACCTGTTGAAAAGGTATGCGTGCATGTTTAAATATTTGTATGAGCTGCTGTGTCCTATTTGTCTTTTTTCCTGTTATTTCAGAGAAAGTAGTCGGCTGTATAAATCTTGGAGTAAGTGATGCATCAAGTATATCATTTGTGATACTGCCTCCAGCTTCCGGAAAAGCTGGCAATATTCTTCCTTTTCCTACAATGCTTTCCCATTTTTCATAAGTATCTATTGAGTTAACCATTGTGATAATGTTTTTACTTTTGTTGGATTTCAATTCTTTCAGTGCCTGATATAATTGATTTTCTCTAACAGTTAAAAAAATAAAATCATATATATCATTATCTTGTAAGTAATCAATGACCTTGATATCTACTTTTTTGATTATATTATTTTTCTTATAAAGGAGTCCTTGATTTTGAAGGGCTTCAAGTCTATGTCCTCTTGCATAAATAGTTGTATCATACCCTGCTTCTTTCAATAAAACTGCATATAATGAACCAATAACCCCTGCACCATATATAAGTATTCTCATGATATTACCTCTTTGTTAGTTTGTACTAACTTACAGATTTAGTATATCACTATGAAATAGATACCACAATTAATATATTAGTTATAACTAACAAAAAAAACATGAACATCATGTGCTCATGTTTATGCTTCTTCATCTAATTGTCTTAATGTCTGTCCTTCATCATTTTTCCATTCAATATAGCCATTGGCAGTTCTCCCTAATACAAAGCTTGCAGCACCTGATGGTGTATTCAATAGAATATCTTCTAATAGACTAGGATCATTAATGATATCTTTATAAGGATCTCTTTTATTCTTTGTATATTTAGGAAAGCTATTAGTGAAATGATCAGAAAGTATACTTCCTTTCTTGACTACAAAACCATCTGCTGTACGGATACCTATTGCTTTTGCACCATTACAACAATAGAAATGTATTCATAATTAACAAAAAAAACACATCTGCATGTGACAGATGTGTTAGATGAAATCTCCTAAGAAGTCTATACCGAAATAGATTAATAGGATATTACGGAAGATAAAATAGATAAGCCAAGTAACTAGAAATGAATTTAGTACTCTTTTTCTAATTTTATAGACAGACTTATTATACTTCTTCTCCTGTATTTTTAAGATAACTAAAATAATAATGGTGATGATAAGAATAATTACAATGGGATTATAATACAAGGACTTGATAGGATGAAACTGTAAGAGTGCTTTTAAAGCTCTTGTCCCACCACAGCCAGGACAATAAATATGAAATTTAGTTTTAAATGAACACCCTTGATCGATAATCATATCTAAGAACTTAAATATCATATTTGCCCCCTTTCTTAATTATAAGTATGTCTCGCCATCATCATTTGGATTATATGTTTCAGTTCGAGGTTGTGTTGGAGTACCAGAATTAAGAATCTGCTGGATAATCAATAATACAGAATCCTTCATACTGCTTTCCCATGTTGATACAGTTGGGCTTAACTTCTTAAATAAAGAAATCGCAAGCTGTTTTTGGTCATTCGCAGTCGCACCTACTGGCATAAATAATGTATAGAACTTGATGCTTAATTTTTTACCAATACGAGCAATATGTACAAGTATTGCCATATGCTTACATTCTTTAGATTGGATTAAAATACCTGGAATATTCTCTTTACCACTACCAGACAATGCAACAAAGTTCTTTGAAGTTGCTTTGACTACATTACCATATTCATAATTGAATTTAGCATTTAAGATATTCGCTATTTCAATATTATCAGGAAGGTTAATAGGACTACTAATCAATAAGTTCTTATCTTCATCTCTCATTGCAAGAGAATAAGATAATTTCTTTTCCTGGAATGAGAGATTATCAAAGAAGTTATTGAAATCTGTATCGTTCCAGCTAATAGAAGAAACATCAAAGCTACTAGATGTTTTCGCATTATAAATATTAGGTGCTTTACCTCCACCATTTGCAAGTGAATGTAATCTTTCCTGTGCTTTAACTGGCATCTGTACACCATTATCTAACATATATTGAAGAACTGTTTTTTCTGAATCATAAGCTTTTAACCACATGAGTGAAGATGCAATACCTGTAAGCTGAACATTTCTATTTGTATATTTGAAATGAGTTATTTTATCACGAATGCTATTTTGAATGACCTTATCGCCACCCATCTGATTTTTTGCATATAATTCCGCAATGACAATATCTACATGATCAGTCTTTACAAAATAATGGAATACAGCAACAGCTCTATTGAATGACTGAGCTGAGAAAGGTTTGCTGATTGCATAGAACCAGATACATCTCAAAATCATATCAATATCTGTTCCCATCAAATTCATATAGTATCTTGTTGACTTAGACTGTTCGCATTGGCTAATAATGGAATCAGCCTGTGCTTTGGTAAGAGATTGTATATTATTCCAATAATAAGTATTGATAGTACCATAGTTTGATTCATTCATCATCTTATTAAGAGATTGCATCTCTATTTTATTTTTTAGTGTTTGAAACTTATTCAGTATATTCACATAATGATTGATATCTGTAGAATATAAAGCTTTACCTGTAAGAGACTGTAAATCTTTATTTACCTTTTTCATACTTTCTAGCCAAGAAGACAATTCTTTATATGTGTTTGCTGCTGAATAATCAAGGTTAAAAAATTGACCTAATTGATTTTCAAAATTTTGTTTATAATTTTGATAGCAATTTTTGAACGATTTGATTTTTTCTTGTTTTTCGTATTCTTGTCTTTGTCTTTCTGCTTCCCTCTTTTTTTCTTCTTTAATAGAATTTTCAATATATTCCATCCCAATACAAATAGCAAAAAATGCTACAACAATCAGACAACATGCTTCCATATTTCTTTACCCCTCTATTTTATAATAATATTGTTTAAAGATGTTTTCATAAGTTCAATATTCTTTAACACTTCACTATATTCATCTTTCATAGATTTCTTAACCTTTTTCCCTTTGAACCATAGTTCTGCAAATCTCTTACACTTCTTTGATGCATTATCATATTCATGCAACAACATCTCTTTTTCTGCTTTACATAAACTGATTTCTACAATATCAGAAGAATTAAGCTTTTCATAACGCTTTATAAGATCTAATACACGATCATTTAGTTTAAATAAACATTTTTCCTGCCAGTTTCTAAATGCGATAAGAATAGCTCTTTGTACTGTATTCTGAGTATAAATAGAACAATAAAGATCATCATCTCTCGTAATATCAAAACTTATATTTGGCGCTTTCCATTGTGCTATTTGGACAGTAAAAGGCTTTTGTGTTTTTTCATGATAAATAAGTGCTTTACCTGTTGTAAAAGATGCCATCTGTTCTAACTGCAGTGGCGAAGCAGAAATAGCTGTACCAATCTGTTGTCTATCATCCTGAGATGTAAGTCTATGTACAAGCTTTAAGCCTGTATTCTTAGTAACTTCACTCGTCAATGCAGTTGGTAATTGATCCGCAATAATAATTGCTTCATGAAGTGCTCTGACTTCTGCAAGCATCTTTACAATATATGCGGTAGCAGATATTTTAGGATTTATGGAATCCCCACTCTCCTGCTGTGTGCTTGATGCAATAATATTATGTGCTTCTTCAATAAATAAAGCATGACGTACATCACTATTTCCACCATGAGGATTGACTCTAAGTGATTCTAGAATATAATGACATACAAGTAATACAAAGAAGTTCTTTGCCTGTTCTCCTAATATTTCTAATTCTACAATGGCGGATGATGTGAGCCACTCTTCAGGTGATAAGGTAGATAAAGGTGCATTGAATAATTCTCCTGCATCTCTTTCCATCAATCCACCTAAACGCACCTGAAGGAAAGCTCTCACATTACCTTTTAATTCTGCACTATAGCTTGATTTCTTAATCTCTTCTTCAAGAATATCATAGACATCCTGTAACGTAGGATAAGGTAACTGAGTATTGACAGTATTGATATCCTCAATATCCCATCCTAGCTTTGTATAAGAACGTTCTATGGAACTGCTTAGGAATTTATATGTAGGACCTTCTAATACGAATGTCCCTTCAAATACTTCTAATAACGCATTGATATGTTCAGATAATCTTACACCTTTAGGAAATTCCATTGGATTCATCTGTAATGGAAAATGACTCTGGAGATGTGGTGAGAATAAATAAACATCCTTCATCATCTCATGTCCTAGTAATGCACGATATTCTTTTTTGGCTGGTTCTAATACTAAGAAAGGAATCCCCTTTATCTTTAATTGTGTCACTAAATGAAGCATAGTATTTGTTTTACCTGAACCTGGCATACCAGTAAAGAATGCATGTCTAGGTAAATCTTTTAAGGCAAAATTGACTGGATATTGATTCATATCCTGACCTAAATAAAGACCATCTGGCACCTGTTTTGGTGATGTTTCTTTTGGTATTTCAATAGTTTCCCCATCAAATAATACAGGTAATCTAAAAAATGGTACCAGTTCATTTAAAGTAAAGGTTGTGGGCCAGCTGTTTAAGGTAATCTGATTAGGCTTTAGAGTATAATCTTCTGGAGATCCACTCATTCTTGATAAGATAGAAAATTGCCCTTCTGAATTAAGTCTAAGAGGTGCAATAGAGAAATCACCTTCATTTAAAGCTTCTGCACCTGCTGCATTAAGTAATACCTTAGCTTTAAAAAGTGTATCCGCAAAAGCATGAATATTAACTCTAAAATGTGGTGATGTTTCAATACATGTCATCCAGTCTTCATATTCGCTACATACATCTCTCGCATCATTATCAGTTTTGATACTTTGCGTATTATTCATAAGTCTAATATCATTTTCACCACGTAATGATTGAAGAATTGGATTAAATTTTTTTCTTGTATCTGTCAAAGTAGAGGCTGGATAGATATCTACTCTAAATGCACATGCAGTTGATGGTGAATAGGATTCACTGACTGTTTTCATGATTCTAAATAAATCATAGAGTCTACATTGATCATTTATTTCCCATTGTGGTACATAATATACAGGTGTAGGTTGACCTGTCAGAGGATTATCAATGTCCGCAACAGCTTCTGTTTTTAACAATGTAGCACCAGACTTAAATAAAACATTATGTGGCTTGTTTACATACTTAAATGTATAGAAATCACTGAGCGGTGAATTATGTAATAATGGCTCAGTCATTTTTAGTTCTTCTAGACTTCCTTGAAGCATAAAATAGAGTTTCAATCGTTCTCCAGCAGGTAGTTGAGGAATAAATATATACAATAAATGAAAACTAATGCCTCCTGCCATACCTATTCCATGCCATTGTCTTAAGAAACTTTCATGACGTTTAAGTACCCCTTCTATACCTGTATCCGCAAGTGTCTGATACTTATTTAGACTTAAGTCTGGTATAGTATCTACTTCAAAACATATAACTCCCATATTATTTACATTCCCTTCTTTTATATTTTAATTTCCCTTCTTAATACGATTCATACGTATATTTCTTTGTTGCATCTCAGCCTGTTCCATCTGAAGTCTTAACTTCTCTACAGCTTCATTCTTAGCTTCTTCAAATTCCCTTTTCTTCTTTTCTGCTTCATCAGAAGCTGCCTTTGCATCAACCGCCGCTGCTTCCATTGTGATATCTTTTAAAGAATCCTGCTGTTCATTTAATTCGTTGATACTTGCATCCATCTGTTGAATACCACTATTAATGATTTTCTTTGTATCCAGCATTTCTTCAAAGACATCACGATCATATTGTTCCTCTAATGCAAGTAAGGCATTTGATAATTCTTGAAGCATATTTTCTTTATCTTCATCGCTGATACTAGAAGCTTCTACACGTGCTATAGCATCTTCTAGCTTAGCTTTATCTAATTCAAACTTTTTACCAAAATCTAACTTTTTCTCACCTATATCAAAGCTTTCAACAAGTTCTCTTTTTAGAGTGGTTAAGCTTCCTCCTAATTTCTTATCACTTCCATATTTCATTTTTTTATTCCTCCTTCTATGTATTTCATCCATTGAGATTATTGCATCTACTTCTTTCATTGGATGATCCTTTAAATATTGTTTTCTATTCTCTAAATATGTATAAGCATTTTGAGAAATACTGACAGCACCTGTATGAGATAAATTACCATGTATGACAGATGGTACTAAGAAATAACCATTTAATTGTTCATCCCAGCTAAAATGATTCTCCTTACGCCAGTTACTTAAATCTTCTTTACTATATCCTTCTTTTAAACCAGGAATAGAGATTTGTTTCTTGGATGCTATTTCATCAGCTATATCAAAATTAATAGAACGATGATCTTGACTTAATACATCTTGATAAGCTTCTAATTTATTCATCATATTAGATGTATTATTCTTAGTTCTATTCACTATTTCATTCGTACTAATACTTGCGACACTGAGATGACTAAAATCAGCTATCCCGTTAATAAAAGGTATTTCATCTAATGTGAGATGGTATTTGTCTTTAAGTTCAGATTTGATTTCAGATATGGTTAATTGTTTTTCATTGAAATTCTTTGGAATAAAATTATCGTCAAAAATAAAAGAAGATTCATTCCACTCTCCTCTGACTAATCTTTCTGATGTTTCTGTATGAGGGGAGTTAAGTTTTCTGTCCTGTGACCCGGCATGAATGAAATCTCTTTCTAATATTTGTGGTTCTTCTATTTCTAATTGGTCTATTAGGTCTTCTATATGTTTCCATTCACTCATACAATCACCACCATTTATTGAAAGTCTAATTAAAAAGGCAATAAGTCCTTATTGTCTTAATGAACTACTTTAATGTGTTGTCGTTCCTTAAATAAAATTGTACAACTTAAGTTAAGCGCTTTCATGTATATAAAAGAAAAAGACAGGAATTAACCTGCCTTATACATGAGAACCTAGATTATAGGCTTCTTTAAGCTTATCATTACTAGATATGTCTCCACCACTAGATACACCACCACAAAGTACAGTGCCTTTAATAGATGTCTTTTCAAAGCAGTAAATCCAGCCATTTAGTCCAGTAATAGCTTTTTCAAAGACTTCGTCTCCTTCTTCTGCAGCTGTCGCAAGAAGATATACATCTCTAAACTTGTAATCTTTAGAATACATTGGATTGAGACGATCAATTAATGTTTTCATCTGTCCACTCATTTCATAATAATAGATAGGTGTAGCCCATACAACAACATCAGCATTAAGTACACTATCCATAATATCCGCAACATCATCTTTAATAACACAATGTCCAGTTTTTTGACATGCAAGACATCCAATACAGAAACGAATATCTTTATTCTTTAATGTGATGTATTCTACATCATTTCCAGAGTCTTTTGCCCCTTCCACAAAACTTTTCGCTAGTAATTCTGAATTACTGTTTATTCTAAGACTTGTAGATAATACAACGACTTTTTTACTCATAATATCCTTTACTTTCCTATAAGAATATCTTAAAGGCTAAAGTGAACTTCAAGGCAAGAGTATTATTATTTCTTTTGAAGTGTTTTACCTAATATTTCTCCTATGAGTGCAATGAGAGAATATGCGATAATATACACCCAGGCAGAAATATTATAATAGATGAATAATGTAGGAATGAACAGAATTGCGACAAGAAGAGGATAGATGAAATCAAATGTATTTCTTAATCCATAAATAATAGAAGTGATTAGTGTTATAAGGGGAATGACAATGAGTAGAATAAACATGCCACTTCCTGTATCTTTTATCAGCATTGGAACGATATAAAAAGCAATGAGAATAATGAAATAATAGATCCAGTTCTTTTTGATTTTATCCATGACTTATACCTCCTTATAATTATATTAACATGATTTTTTCTTGAAATAGAATGCGCCAATCAGACATAAGACAATTCCTATCACAAAAGGAATCGCATAGAGATAAGCCATTTCAACTGGTGCACTTGTTCCTCCAACTTTAATCTCCCATTCCATATCACAATAGTTATATGCAACAATAGCACACATGATATGGGAGAGTATAATTGCAATTAATAAGCAAAAATGATATAAGAGTTTCATATCAATTCTCCCAGTTCTTTAAATTATCCTTTAAATCTAATATTTTAGTTTCAATTTGTTTAATAATTTTTACGAATTCTTCATCACTTTTACCTGTAGGATCTTCTAATCCCCAGTTATCATCAAAGGGTCTACCTATGAATGGACATCCTACATTACACCCCATAGAAATCGCAATGTCCGGTTTTGGAATATCATTTATTAGTTTAGAATATTGCGCCTCTTCCATATCTATGCCATACATTTGTTTCATTATACGAACAGCATCTTGATTGATGACTGGTTTTGTTTCTGTTCCTGCAGAATAGCTTTCAAAAACATCAGCTGCTAGATAATGTCCTAATGCTTCAGCTATCTGACTTCTACATGAATTATGAACACATATAAATGCAACTTTCTTTTTATCCATAATAAGGGCACCTTTCTTTAATGCATTGTTTATTAAGTTTTGAATAGTGACAAGATGAATGTTCATATTCTAAAGTAACATTATAATGCGCATTGATATAATTAATCGCACTTTTAAATGAAATCATTGCGTCTCTTTTACAACATCTAGGACCGTTGATTTCACCTAAGTTCTTTAATGCATTTGAAGTAAATTCCATATGGTCTCCCCAGGTACCATCTAGCGATAATGGTTCTGTATGATCAATGAGTGATAATGCTGCGCCAAGTGATGTAACTGCACCGCATACGCCCCATAAACCACACATAGCACCAGGCATTCTCAATCCTTCTATCATGATTTTATTTAACGCATCATCTAAATCAATTTCACCACCTGCATTTTTAAATGCGACAAGTAAACATGCTCCATCTAAAATGTGATGTTCTGGTCCATGAATATTGATATAGCCATGATCTACAATTCTTTTAAATATCTGTATAGGGTTGTTTCCTTTTTCTTTCTTTATATCCTTGAGTATTAATTCAGCCTTTTCTTGTATTGTCATGAAAACCTCCTCCTTTATTCCATTATATAGTAAAAGTGGCAGGATTTCCCTATCACCCTAATTATTTCTATTTTTTCTTATATATACGAATCATGAGAGGTGCTTCCACTAATAACATGGCAATCCAGCCTATCAAGTAAGAATAAGGGTAAGCGCCAAATTATATAGTGTACCTAAAAAGGACGATTAAATCACATTTTCGA
>NZ_UQGV01000063.1 GCF_900540665.1 uncultured Catenibacterium sp.
TTGAAAACTTTATCCAGACAGTAAAACCATCGTCTATTCTCGTCGGTGCGACCACGGTCGGCAGACAGCTGGCGCCGCGTGTGGCTGCCCGTATGAAGACAGGTCTGACCGCGGATTGTACGATCCTGGAAATGGATGAAAATACTGATTTATCCCAGATCCGACCGGCTTTTGGAGGCAATATCATGGCGCACATCAAGACCCCGAACCACCGTCCGCAGATGGCAACCGTGCGCTATAAGATCATGAACGCACCGGAGCGTGCCGAGAAAGAGAGCGGTGAGATTGTGGTCTGTACAATTGAGAAGGAAAAACTGCTTTCCCACGTGAGGGTTCTGGATATCGTAGAAAAGCCGAAGGAAACCTTTATCGAAAATGCTGACGTCCTGGTGGTAGCCGGACGAGGCGTGAAGAAGCCGGAAGATTTGAAAATGCTGGAAAAACTGGCAGATCTGCTGGGAGGTCAGCTTGCCTGCACCCGTCCGATGGTGGAAGCCGGATGGCTGGATGCCAAGTGCCAGATCGGTCTGAGTGGCCGTACGGTCCGCCCAAAACTCATCATCACCTGCGGCGTGTCCGGTGCGGTTCAGTTTACTGCCGGCATGAATCACGCGGAGACGATCGTCGCGATCAATAAAGATCCGAAAGCGCCGATTTTCAAGACGGCACATTACTGCCTGACTGGTGATCTCTATGAGATTCTCCCGAGACTGATTGAGAAGATTGAGATGGGAAGATAAAGATTCACAGGAAGGAGAGCAGGATATCATGGGAAATTACAAGAAAATAGATAAAGATGATATTTTATATATAAAAAACACAATTCAGGATGACGAGCGTGTCCTCGTAGGCGAAAATATCAACGAAGAATACAGCCACGATGAGCTGAGCGGCACCAGCAGTTATCCGGATGTGGTGGTAAAGGCAAAATCAGCCGAAGAGATCGCGGCGATCATGAAATATGCATACGAAAATACGATTCCGGTGACACCGAGGGGCGCCGGAACGGGTCTGGTTGGTTCTTCAGTTCCGATGGAGCATGGCATCATGATCGATACCACCCTGATGAACCAGATTCTTGAATTGGACGAGGAAAACCTGACGGTCACGGTGGAACCGGGCGTCCTTTTGATGGAATTGTCCGCCTATGTAGAAGACAAAGATTTCTTCTACCCGCCGGATCCGGGTGAAAAATCAGCGACCATTGGCGGCAACATCAGCACAAATGCGGGCGGTATGCGTGCGGTCAAATACGGTGTGACGAGGGACTATGTCATGGGGCTGGAGGTGGTTCTGCCGGATGGCACGATCACTCAGTTTGGAGGCAAAGTCGTAAAGAATAGTTCAGGCTATGACTTGAAAGATCTGATTATTGGTTCCGAGGGAACGCTTGGCTTCATTACCAAGGCGATCTTAAAGCTTCTGCCGCTTCCGAAGCGTGTCATCAGCCTTCTGATCCCGTTCCCGACCCTGAAACAGGCGATCGACACCGTCCCGGTTATCATCAAATCTAAGACGATCCCGACCGCGATCGAGTTCATGCAGCGGGAAGTGATTGAAGACGCCGAGGAGTATTTAGGAAAAGCGTTCCCGGATAAACAGTCGGATGCGTATCTGCTTTTGAAATTTGATGGTAATTCCACCCAGGAGATCGAAGAAACGTATGACAAGGTGGCCAAACTCTGCCTGGAACAGGGCGCACTGGACGTGCTGATTTCCGATACCCAGGAGCGCGAGGAATCCATCTGGAAAGCCAGAGGCGCTTTTCTGGAGGCAATCAAGGGATCCACGACTTACATGGATGAGGTCGATATGGTTGTTCCGAGAAGCCGCGTCAATGAGATGGTGACGTATCTGCACGATCTCCACAATGAGATTGATATCCGCATCAAGAGCTTCGGTCATGCGGGCGACGGAAATCTGCACGCCTACATCCTGAAAGACGATTTGAGTGATGAAGAGTGGGAAAAGCGGATGTCTGCTGCAATGGAGAAGATCTATCAGAAGGCCCATGAACTCGAAGGTCAGGTGTCCGGCGAGCACGGCATCGGATATGCGAAAAAGCCGTATTTAAGAGAATCCCTGCCGGAGAAGAACCTGGATCTGATGAACGGAATCAAGAAAGTGTTTGATCCGAAGAATATTCTGAATCCGCATAAGGTGGCGCAGAGATAGAAGAAAATAACTGCATTGATATTTTTTAGCCACAAGTGTTGCAAAAACGTTTGAGCACCACGCGGTAAGGCTGATTCTAGGAACTGCAGAAGATTTTTGGCAGAAAAACAGAATAGAACAGCAGGTTTTTGAGAAAGCCACGATCTGAATCAAAGAGTTCAAATCGTGGCTTTTTAGAGTTGTTGAACTATTTTATAGTTTATATCTATCGACCTATCTTTTCTTCTTCAACGCCTGCATCACCCGAACCAGCGGAATCGTCTTCCTGTAAATCCGTTTCCCACTCTTATTTTCCAAAAATTCCCGAAACGCGCCAATTGCTTTCAAATTCTGGCTCTCATCCGAATTTGAACGGGACCTTGCGCTTGCGTCAATCCCCTTTTTCGGTACCATATACCCGCCGTAGGAATAGCGGAACAGATAGAAATAATCGCGGTCCTCACCCAGCTTTTCAAATTCATTGTAAGCCAGTGTGCTTTCGCGGGTGTTTTTCGGAAGAGAATAGACTTCCAGATGATTTTCACGGAATTCATAGCGGGACGCCGGGAACGGCATGCCGCTTTTTTTGATCTGTTCGGCGAGCTTGTGGGCGGTGTGGTTGGCGGAGCTGTAGGTGCTGGTCGTCAGATAGCAGCCGTAGGCGGCTAAGAGGATGCCCCACCACTCGCTTAGATTGATGATACCTCCGGCGATGAACAGGATGCTTAAAATTGTCCGCGTGATCCGGTTGGAAGCGCAGAAGAGATCGTACTGCATCCGGGACAGGGATTCGAAGGTTTTTTCGTTGTGGTGCATTTCTATCTTATAGTAAATCATGGTAAGCCCTTTCATATAAAAAATCAATCATCACCTATATAAAAACAGTATATAGAAGCATAGAAAATATCTTAAGAAGTAGTATACTGTTTCTTCCCTGTTTCCGCAACTGGATCTGTTAAATCTGTAATGTTGATAAAAAATAAACAAGATTGTTACAAAAATATCACATAAAAATCGACTAAAATCGAGAAAAAATTATATAATTTCGACAAAATAGCTTGCCTAATCATAAAATAAGTGTTAAAATTAGGTAAAAGGTAAATAAAGAACCAAAAGCAGAGACGAAGAGATGCGCCATGGTTAGAAACAGCTGGAAAAGACTGTTTTTTAAAAATGGTGCTATTTTTTTGCCTAAATGCTGAAATGGTAATTTATTTAGAAAGTAGTAATAAACCAAACGAAAAAGCTATGGCTTTTACATCACCATAGCTTTTTCTGCTGGATTCTAGGATTACATCTTTTGGATTCAATTTCCAGCATCATAGATAAATGGGAAAACCTTCTTTACGGCCTTCCAATATATAGATCAACGTACCTTATTATTATTCAGGAGCCATCTCCCGTTTCCACCTTTCCATATAAACCATACATTATCGATAAAGCATATAAATCATTATTGGTGGATAAATACGTTTGTCCTTATTTAATTGAGTATCCTCAACGGATACTCAGTCACAGTATCCCATTGGAATCTCTCCTTTCTGACCAAATTCTTTGAGATGAATGTATATGTTAAGGAGGTCTTCCTCCTCTCTTTCTGTCTCAATTATACCCTAACAATTATAATTATGTAAGCGTTTACATTCTGTTTTTATATTATGAAAATACTTGTTTTATTATAGCCTTTTATCTATAATGGCATTAGTTATATGACTGACGGAAGTGGAATTAACCACAGGGAGTATAATAAATCAAATGAAGAAGCCGACCGTCTGGGCAAAGAAGCCTGGAGTGTGTGTCGGCTTCTTTTTTTGGAGGAATTTATGAAAGAACTAGAATTGAAGTATGGCTGTAACCCTAATCAGAAACCTGCTAAGGTATTTATGGAAGAAGGAGAACTTCCTTTTACTGTTTTAAATGGTAAACCTGGTTATATCAACTTACTAGATGCTTTTAATAGCTGGCAGTTAGTCAAAGAATTAAAACAGGCAACAAAGATGAGTTGTGCTGCAAGTTTCAAGCATGTCTCTCCTGCTGGTGTAGCTATTGGTACACCTTTAACTGAAGTAGAAAGACAGATGTATTTTGTAAAGGAAAGTGCTGATGTATTAAGTCCAATTGCGAATGCATATATTAAAGCAAGAGGAAGTGACCGTATGAGTTCATATGGTGATTTCTGTGCCCTTTCTGATGTATGTGATGAAGTGACTGCTAAACTTATTAATCGTGAAGTGAGTGATGGTATTATTGCCCCTGGCTATACTAAAGAAGCTTTAGAAATACTTAAAAAGAAAAGAAGAGGCACTTATTGCGTATTACAGATGGATCCTGATTATGTACCTAATCCAGTAGAAATCAAACAGGTATTTGGTATTACATTCCAGCAGGGTAGAAATAATTGTGTAATCAATGAAGAGATGTTTAAGGATGTTGTATCCAAGAATAAAGATATTCCTGAACATGCTTTACATGATTTGATTCTTTCTATGATTACATTAAAATATACACAGTCTAATTCTGTATGTTATGTCAAGAATGGTCAAGCTATTGGTATTGGTGCTGGTCAGCAGTCTCGTATTCATTGTACAAGACTTGCTGGTAATAAAGCAGATGTATGGTTCTTACGTCAGCATCCAAAAGTTTTAGGTTTACAGTTTGCTGATGGTTTAAAACGTGCTGAAAAGGACAATACAATTGATGCCTATGTATCAGATGATTATGAAGATGTACTAGGTGATGATGTATGGCAGAATTACTTCAAGGTTAAACCAGAAGTATTCACTAGAGAAGAAAAGAAAGAATGGTTAAAGAAGAATACAGATGTTGTACTAGGTAGTGATGCATTCTTCCCATTTGGAGATAATATTGAACGTGCTCATAAGAGTGGTGTGAAATATGTAGGTGAACCAGGTGGTTCTATTCGTGATGATCATGTAATTGATACATGTGATAAGTATGATATGGTACTCGCATTTACTCACCAAAGATTATTCCATCATTAATCCTCTACTTTTGTTAGAACTGTGCTATAATGCACTCTATGAGAATAAATGAGAATGTAGAAATCAAGGAACTCACTACAATGCGCCTGGGCGGTCTAGCGCGTTATGTGATTGAACTAGAGACCGTAGAAGATGTAGAAAAAGCTTACTTATTTGCGAAAGAACGTCAGCTTCCTATCTTTATTTTAGGTACAGGAAGTAATGTAATTGGGAAAGATGAAGGTTTTAAGGGGGTTATTCTTTTAAACCGTATTAAGGGTATACGTTTTATTGACGAATTGACAATTGTTGCAATGGGTGGAGAACTACTTGATGATCTTGTTGCTTTTACTACAGAAAAGAATTTATCTGGAATTGAAGCACTTAGTGCCATTCCTGGTACAGTAGGTGCTGCACCTGTACAAAATGTAGGTGCTTATGGCCAGGAAATTGTACAGGTATTAGAATCTGTTCTTGCTTATGATTTAAAGGAAGAGAAGTATGTTACGATCAAGGCAGAAGATATGAAGTTAGGCTATAGACAGAGTATTTTCAATCATGGTAAAGATGCTGGTCGTTATTTGATTATCTCTATGAGAATTCATTTAAGTCATGATACACTTACTCCTCCTTTCTATACTTCTTTACAGAATTATGTAGAGGAACACCAGATTACTGATTTTTCTCCTAAGTCTATTAGAGAGATGGTTACTGAAATACGTTGGTCTAAACTTCCTAAGCCAGAAGAAATAGCAAGTTCAGGATCATTCTTTAAGAATGTCTACCTGGATGATGCTGAAGCAGAACGTTTAAGAAGTATGAATGTTCCTGTCTGGGAAGGAAACAAAGTCCCTTCTGGATGGCTTATTGATCATGCAGGATTAAAGGGTAAATCATTTTATGGTATGCGTGTATCAGAAAAAGCTGCATTAATATTGATTAATGAAAATGCGACAAGTTATGCACATCTTAAACAGGCAAGAGAAGAAATTGTTTCTATTATTGAAGAAAAATATGGTCTAACTCTAAGACAGGAACCTGTTGAACTGGAATAATTTTTATTCCAGTTTTTTTGTATACTTTCTTATGATATAATTACTTAGATTAGGAGGAATTGCTATGTTATTTATCACTGACAATGAATTTGAACGTGTTGTTTCTAGAGCACGTAACCGTGATATTGCACGAGAATATTATCGAAGAGATTATGTTGTGAATGTTTCTATCACTATGGATAATCGTGGTTATTATCATATTTCTGGTAAAGTTATGATTAATGGTAATATCTATCTTCCCCGTGTTCTTGTAAATCCCGATTCTAAAATAGTTTCAACAGACTGTAATTGTATTTATGCAGATGAATATACAGCCTGTGGACATATAGGTGCACTTATTTTAAAGGTACAGGAGTTATCTCCCAACACATTCCCTTATCGTTATGCTGTTAATTTAGAAAAGCGTGCTCAAGAAGAAAAGAAAAGTGCTATGAGAGAACGTCTTTTATGGGAACAACGAATGGCTGAATTTAGAAGAATGGAAAGAGAAAAGGAAACCAATGACCTGACTGATTATATTAAGAATCAGTTAGTCAATCAGTTTACACCTGTAGATTCTACACCAGTTCATTTAAAACTGCTTCGTGCAGATAGTTGGAATTTTAATATCACATTTAAGATAGGACGTACAAGAGATTATATCGTAAAGAGTATTCCTAACTTTATGACACAGATGCAGAATAATGAATATCATGCTTATGGGAAGACTTTATCTTTTGTTCATAATCCAGATATTCTAGATGAACCATCTAAGAAGATTTACCAATTTATTCTGAGATTCTATCATTCACATCTTGCCAATAATAATATGCTATTCATTGACAATGAGAATATTGATGCTTTATGGGAGTTACTTACAACTATTCCCGCATCTCTCCATGCTTTTAAATGTATAGAAGATGAGTTACGTCCTATGGTATCAGTGACTAAAGATAAACATGATACAATTCTAGAACTAGAAACAAATATAGCACCTTATTATGCTGGTAAGAAATGTTTATATCAATACATACCTTCAGATTTTACTATTATTCGTTATCCTTTTGATAAACAGGGGGTTGCTATTGAGTTGTTGAATCGTTTTGATACCTTACAGCGTCTTTATGTAGCGCATGAACAATTAGAAAACTTTACACGTTATATTATTTCTCCTACAAAGAAATATATTGATTATGTAGGTTTAGAGGACACAATCCAAGAAGAATCACATCTAGAAATCTATGCAGATGTAGATGAAGATGAATATGCTTTAGTTAGTTTAATTGGAACATATGAGGATGGAAAACATGATCTTCTTAAAGAAGATGTACCTCATTCTTTAAAAGCAGATCTCATTATTGGTTTCTTAGAGAAATATAATCCTGATGATACGTCAGGACCTATGCGTTTTGATACACATCGTGATGAAACAATAGATATGATTCATGATGGTTTAGGACATCTTAATAAGATGACAGATGTTTATGTATCTGATTCTTTGCAAGCAATCGGTTCTAAGAAGTCTATGAACTTATCTGTTGGTATTAAGGTATCTCATAATCTATTAGAAATGGACTTAGATTCATTAGATGTACCTAAAGAAGAACTAGCTGATATTATTGCGAGTCATAAGAAAAAGAAACGTTATCACCGTTTAAAGAATGGTCAGTTATTATATATTGATACACATGAATTAGATGAATTAGGTAATATGATGGATCAGTATCATATTCTACCTAAAGATATTTCTGAAGATGGTACAATTGATTTAAATCTAAATAGAGCACATCAGATGGACTTAGCAACACAGAACCTACAATATGTACAAGTTAATCGTGAAGAATCATTTAAAGATGTATTGGATCACTTAAAGAACTATACACATCATAAACATAAATTAAATGAACGTTATGATGCCATTTTAAGAGATTATCAGAAAGAAGGTTTCCAATGGCTTTCTACTATGAATGATCTTCATTTTGGTGGTATTCTTGCAGATGATATGGGGTTAGGTAAGACCATCCAGATTATGAGTTTATTAGAAAGTAATGAACAACATTTTTCTATTATTATTTGTCCTGCTTCATTGATTTTAAACTGGTTAGATGAATTTAATAAGTTCTCTTCTCATTTAAAGGTTACTTGTGTAATGGGTAGCGCAAAAGAACGTAAAGAGATTATTAAAAACTATAAGCAGTTTG
Source organism: uncultured Catenibacterium sp. (assembly GCF_900540665.1). GTDB lineage: Bacteria > Bacillota_I > Bacilli_A > Erysipelotrichales > Coprobacillaceae > Catenibacterium. Next base: position 8,371 of record NZ_UQGV01000063.1, read on the forward strand.
ATGTGATGATTACTTCTTATGATTATATTCGTAAGGATTATGAACAATATAAGGGTATTGTATTTGATTTTATTGTATTGGATGAAGCTCAGTATATTAAGAATCAGAAGACTAAAAATGCGATTGCTGTTAAATCATTAGAAGGTAAACAGCGCTATGCATTAACCGGTACACCTATTGAAAACTCACTTGCTGAATTGTGGTCCATCTTTGATTTCTTGAATAAAGACTATTTATATAACTATCGTTATTTTAAATCTCATTATGAAGCACCTATTGTAAAGGATCATGATGAAGATGTTCAAACTCAATTACAGAAGATGATCTCACCATTTGTATTAAGACGTACAAAGAATGAAGTATTAAAGGATTTACCTGATAAGATTGAAAATACTGTACTTGTAGACTTCAGTGAAGATGAAAAGAAGCTCTATTTAGCTCATTTAGCACAGGCGAATCAGTTATTAAAGACTTTAGATGGTTCTAAAGACCGTATTCAGATTCTTGCAATGTTGACAAAGTTAAGACAGATCTGTTGTGAACCACGTATTGTATTTGATGATGTCAAGCATATGTCTTCTAAGATGGAAGCATGTTTAAATATTATTCAGACATACAAAGACAACAAGAAAAAGATCATCGTCTTCTCATCATTCAAGAGTCTACTTAATCTACTTGCAGAAGAGCTCGATAAGAGTAAGACATCTTACTATATGTTGACTGGTGATACAGATAAAGAGAAACGTAAAGGATTGGTGGATGCTTATCAGAATGATGATACAACAGTATTCTTAATTAGTTTAAAAGCAGGTGGTACTGGTTTAAACTTAACTGCTGCAGAAGGCGTTATTCACTTTGACCCTTGGTGGAATATGTCTGCACAAAATCAGGCAACTGATAGAGCTTATCGTATTGGACAGAAGAATAAAGTATTTGTATATAAACTGATTATGGCAGATTCTATTGAAGAGAAGATTCAAACATTACAGGCTGCAAAGAAAGATCTTGCAGACCGATTCGTAGAAGGTAACAGTGGTTCTATTACGACAATGAGTGGTGAAGAAATCATGAGTTTATTTAGTGATGATTAGTATGAAGAAGATGACTATGGCCGATATTGCAAAAGTTGCAGGTGTTTCTAAGACAACTGTTTCTCGTTATTTTAATGGTGGCTATGTAAAAGAAGAAACACGTCAGAAGATAGAGAAAATCGTAAAAGAATATGATTATGAACCTAATGTGCTTGCTGCTAATTTAAAAGCCAACAAGACACATACTGTCGGTATTGTATGCCCTACTCTTACTTCATATGCTTCTAGTCGTATGATGATGAATATTGATCAGTTCCTAAAGAAACATCATTATACAACTATAATTATTAATACAAATCATGATGAACTTGATGAAATCAAGTCTATTACTAAGCTTATGCAATTAAGAGTGGACGGTATTATTCTTCTTGCCACTTCTATTACTATGGCACATCGCGATATTTCCGCTAAGAGTTCTATTCCTATTGTTTATATGGCTCAGGCTTATGATGAAGGTGTGAGTATTATTAATAATGATTATGAGGCAGGCTATAAAATAGGTAAGTATATTTATTCTAATGGTCATAAAAATGTTGTGTATGCAGGAGTAAGCAGAAAAGATGTGGCTGTAGGAGTTATTCGTAGACAGGGTGTTTATGATGGCTTGCAGGATGTGCATCCTCATTTTCTAGAAACAGACTTCTCTGCTGAAAAAACAATGATTCAATTAAATGATTATTTAAAACATCATGAATGTCCTACTGCTATTATTTGTGCTACAGACACCATTGCGATGGGATGTATAAAAGTCTTAAAAGATCATGGATTACATATTCCAGAGGATGTTTCAGTGACTGGATTTGGTGGTTATTGGACTTCTACCGTAATGTCCCCTGCCCTTACAACTATTAAGTTCCACTATGCCCATGCAGGTCAGATAGCTGGACAGATCATTCTTGATATGATTGAAGAAAAAGAAGTCAAACGTGCTACACTTATTGACTTCACATTTATAGAAGGAGAAAGCGTCAGAAGAATCTGATGCTTTTTTTAATAAAAATAAAAATATGGTATCGGTTTTATATTTCTTTTGACAAGTATTTTTCCTTGATATATGATACAGATATGAAATCGGTAACATATCTATAAAAAAGGAATTTCAATGGACTACAATAAAGTCGCAAAAGAAGTCATCTCCCACATTGGTGGACCTAAGAACATCAAAAAGGCATTTCATTGTGCTACATATATTTACAACAATTCAGATACTACTGAAATTATAAGTAATAAAGAAATTGATATGACTGCTTATCAATTAAAAGATATTGACTTAGAACCTGCCAAATAGGCAGGTTTCTTTCTTTTTAGCACTTTATAAAAGAAAGTGCTAAAATTTAGCACTCAAGTGTTGACTTTGCTAAAAGAGTGACTATAATAATAGTTGTAATCGATAGAGAGATTACTAAGAAATAGAAATAACGTTGAGAGAGGCGAACAAATATGAGATATTACCCAAGTTTTAGTGATGTGTTTGATGATTTATTTGATTCAGGAGCTAGTACTCCTACAAAAGTAGCGAGCATGTTATGTGATATTCGTGAAACTGAAAATACTTATGAAATGAATATTGCACTTCCTGGATATAAGAAAGAAGATATTGCTTTGGAACTTAAGGATGGCTACTTAAAAGTATCAGCATCTAGCAATAAAGAAAAAGAAGAAAAAGATAAAGCTGGTCGCGTTGTAAGACGTGAAAGATATAGTGGTAACTGTTCAAGAAGTTTCTATGTAGGTGAAGGATTTACTGAAGAAGATATCAAAGCTAAGTTTGATAATGGTGAATTAATGATTTCAGTCCCTAAAGAAGCTCCAAAGAGAGTTGAAAAGAAATCAATTACAATCTACTAATAACACGAGATCTATGATCCCATGTTAAAATTTAATAAAGGAGATGTTATTTATGAGATTTTTACCTGGTTTCTATGATGTGTTTGATGATATGTTTGATGATGGATGGATGAGTCCATCAACTAATGCAATGCAATGTGATATTAAAGAAATAGATAACAACTATGAAATGAACATTGCACTTCCTGGATATAAGAAAGAAGATATTTCTCTAGACTTGACTGATGGTTATTTAACAGTTTCTGCAAATACTAATCAGAACAAGGAAGAAAAAGACAAGAACGGTAAGGTTATCAGAAGTGAACGTTATACAGGTAGCTGTTCAAGAAAGTTCTATGTTGGTGAGGGTTATAAAGAAGAAGACTTCACTGCTAAGTTCGACAATGGTGAATTAATGATCACTTTCCCTAAGACTGAACCTGAAAAGATTGAAGAAAAGAAACCTATCATGATTGAATAGGCATTTAAAAAGGAAGCAAGAGCTTCCTTTTTTCATACCGTACGCATATAGTTGTAGACTTGTTTCTTGAAGGTTTCCCAGTCCATTGATCCACATTGCCCTTCTATCATAGGTCTAGGGCACTCTTTTCCTGACCAGTCATGATGCATACGGAGTTGATCTACGCTGAGGTTATATTGTTTTAATAATGCAGCAGATAGCTTCGCTGCATTTTTTTCTGCAAAATATAAATGACCGTCTGAATTGACACATATCTCTATCGCAATAGAAGCACTATTGCCCGGCATCACACCATCTCCTGCATGACCTGCCTGTTGATTAAGAGGAAGTGATTGATAGATGCTATGATCATCTACTGTATAATGCCAGGATGCTGATCTTACATTACCTGTATATTGAAGTTTAGCATGACTTAAAGCATTTGCACCTTTATTGGTATTATCTGTTGTATGAATCGTAATATACAGTGGTCTCATTGCATAATGTGTACGATGACTGCTTGTTTTAGGAATCATATAATCTCTGTAGAGTGGTATACCTGTTGTATTCTCTATAGAATTATTAACATCAATACTCACATATTGAGAAGAAACCCAGCCCTTCCCTTCTATATACATATAACGCCCTGCTTCTTTTGTGACATGATAGTTTCCTGCAGGAATAACCTGTCTTGTAGCATAATATGAAAATGGTGCACTATAAAGCGTCTTAGAAGAACTGAATGTAATTGTATTAGAGATTGTAAGAGGCTGTACTCCTACATAGTTTTTATGACTATACTTCTTACCATCCACTCCAGTATAGGTGAGTCCATCAAAACTGATGCACTCTATAGGTCTAGATAGGAGGTGATTACTTATTAAAATATGATCACTCTCTATAACAACCTGTGAGGGTGTATAGCTAGGAAAACTGATAATAAGCAATACAACTACTAATATATTCTTCACTATTCTCTTCTGTTTTATTGTCAGTTTTTTATGTTTCATAGGTATTTCCTTCTTTCATTGCATTGTCATTATAATACTAATCCAGGATTATGAATATTTTTTTAACTACATTCACCCATTAACATACTGTGATTTTCAAATACCAAAAATGAAAACGCTTATTTTTTCACAAGTTCTAATAAAGCCTAAAACTCGTTATTTTAAGCCCTTTTTATACTACTTTTTGCATGCTGTTTTCTTGAGTTTCATTGACTTTAAAAGGATGGTGTCATATAATTTTGACAGGTGATAACCCTCACCTTGAATCAACAGTCATTTAGTAATGAAAGGAGTAAAAAAATGATTTATTCAAAAGAAGTTGAAGAAATGTATTGCGTTAAACAGGGCGGCAATCATGGTTGTGCCCCAATTCCTGAAGAAGGCAAATGGGTTTATTCTAAAGAAATCAAGGATATTTCTGCTTACACTCATGGTATCGGATGGTGTGCTCCACAGCAGGGTGCTTGTAAACTTTCTTTAAATGTTAAGGAAGGTATCATTGAAGAAGCATTAATCGAAACTATCGGATGTTCAGGTATGACTCATTCTGCAGCTATGGCATCTGAGATTCTGCCAGGACTTACCATCCTTGAGGCACTGAATACTGACCTTGTGTGTGATGCTATCAATACTGCTATGAGAGAGCTCTTCCTGCAGATCGTTTACGGAAGAAGCCAGAGTGCATTCTCCGAGGACGGACTGGTTGTAGGCGCAGGCCTGGAAGACCTTGGTAAAGGACTTCGTTCCCAGGTTGGTACCATGTACGGAACTCTTGCAAAAGGACCTCGTTATCTGGAAATGACAGACGGTTATGTAACAGGTGTTGCTCTTGACGAAGATGATGAAATCATTGGATACAAATTCATCAACTTCGGTAAAATGATGGACTTCATCAAAGCTGGTGATGATGCAAATACTGCATTTGAAAAAGCTCAGGGACAGTATGGCCG
>NZ_UQGV01000064.1 GCF_900540665.1 uncultured Catenibacterium sp.
ATAAATAATATATGAATAAAAATCGCTTCCTTTATAATTATTGGCTAAAATACTATATACATCTAAACAAGTGAACCATTTTTCAGATACAACTTTATGAACTGCACTTTCAGAGCGTTGTCTATAACCATACAATTTACTAGTATTGAACGATACTTTATGGCACCTAGATGCGTATTGCATATTAAAAAGTAAGTCTTCCGTGACATAAATTGTTTCGCAAAAATGAAGTTTATATTTATCAATAATGCTCTTTCTAAACATTTTAGAACAAATTGTACCATCAGTTTTAGTGAAAAATAATACACCTATGTTATCTGTAATAATTTCGTAGTCGTTACTTGTATATGATTTCTTAGAATCAATATCATTTTCATAAAAGCAAAAATATGAAAGCATGGATAAATCAATGTTATAATTTTCATATGGTTTTAACATCATTTCAATATATTTTTCGAATACAATGTCATCCGCATCAATGAATATGATGTATTCACCACGACTTTCCTTTAAACCTCTATTTCGAGTGTATGATACGCCATGATTATCATGATAAAAAAAACGAATACGATTGTCTCTTTTTTCCCAGTTGATACATAATGATTTTGACTGATCAGTTGAGCCATCATCAATAAGTAATATTTCAAAATTGGAATATGTTTGTCTTAAGATAGATTTAATACAATTATGCAAATATTCTTCCATGTTATAAACAGGAATTATTACACTAACTAATGGTTTAAGATTCTTCATACAATATTTTTAGCTTTCTATAATATTTATTTTCGTTATTAAATTCAGAAAAACTTTTTTCTACCTCTTTTTCAAACAAATGATATTTTTTATCATCAGTCAAAAGCTCATTTAAATGTTTTGCAAAAGATTCATTTTTATTATCTAAATATCCTGTTTTGCCTATATTAATCAAATCACATAACCCATCCGTTGGTGTACTAACAATTGGTTTGTTAAGAGCCATGGCTTCTAACGCAACCATAGGAGTCCCTTCTCTATCTGATGTAAGAACCAATATTTTAGAATGTTTTAAAATTGGTAACGGATTATTCATAAAACCTAAAAAAGATATGTTATCTTGTAAATTGTATTTTTTTGCTAAATCTTTAGTTTCTTCTTCAAGATTCCCTTGTCCAACAACTGCGACATGAACATCTGAATATAATTCAGTTAATATTTTAACTATGGACATTAACCTTTGTGGATTTTTAGGTTCGGCTAATCTGCCGATATAAATAACATCATAATTTGGACCATCATAATCTTTTTTTGCTTTAAATAATATATCTTCTTTATTTACAGTGTTATACATAATAACACTTTTTGAATTTAACTTTTTGTGATAGTAATAACCATTATAACAAGAATTTGAAACCCAGATAACTTTATTATATTTCCATGAAAAAACATAATATAACAGTGATTTAATTGATAATTTTCGACTTTGGAAATCACTGTTATGTATATGTGAAATGATTTTTATGCCTGTTTTTGCTGCCATAGCAGCTATTACACTTGCTCTCATATCATGAGCATGTATTATATTTGGTTTATATTCATTTATAACCCTTTTTACTTCTGCAACATTCAAATCATCTATCGGATAAAATTCAATATTTTTTTCTTCTAAAGAACTTCGTATTTGACCATCCCTACTACAATAAGCCATTGTTATAGCTTTATCATTTTCAAACATTTTTATAATTTGACAAACAACATTTTCAGCTCCAGAAAATCTTGAACTTTGTAATAAATGAAGTACTCTCATTTATTTACCTCCTCTCTAAAAATTATCATAATTTAAATCAAAAAAAAGTGATTGGAAGCCTAAAACTTTATGATTTATTTAAATTCTTTTGAATACACATCAAATATACAGTCTTCAACTTTTTCGATAGAAAAGTTCTTTAAATTTTCATAGCTTTTCTCAACTAATCGTTCTCTTAAGTCAGAAGATTGTACAAGTTTCTCTAATGCACAAACATATTCATTTTTGTTAGTGCAAAGAAATCCACTAACACCATTACAAATCAATTCAGTATTTCCACGTATTTTTGAAACTACACATGGTATTTTACTAGCCATAGCTTCCATTAAAGATCTTGCTAATCCTTCTTGTTTAGAAGTAAATAAGAAAGTATCTGCGGCTTTCAATAATTCTTTAATATCATTTCTATACCCTAAAAAATGAACTTGTTTTTCGATACCCAAACTACAGGTTAATTCTTTTAGATTTTCTTCTTCTGGACCTTCACCACATATAAAATAATGAATATCCGGATTGTTTAATTTTGCTACTACTTCAATAGCAATCCTATAATTTTTTCTATCAATAAGATCTCCCATTGAAATTAACGCAAAATCTGTATCTTTTAAATTCAATTCTTTTCTTTTAATCTCTCTTACTGTGTCTGGTACATCATATTGACTTAGATCCATGCCAACACCAGGAACGTAATATACATGCCCATCATCTCTTAATTTGAATGTTTTTGCTCTTTCAAAATCTTCATTATTGATAGTGATAATTGCATCAGTCTTCCTTGCAAGCCACTTTTCTATAGGATAATAAATCATCCAATTTTTCTTTGGTGCTCCTTCAAAAAAATGAAACCCATGAGCTTGATATAGTACTCTTTTAACGTGACACTTTTCTCCGGCCAATCTTCCAAGAAGACCTCCAACTGGAGTATTACAATGAATATAATCAATATTTTCTTTTTTTATAAAATCGACTAACTGCTTATATGCTTGAATATTCTTTGTAGAATATGGTGAACGATCCAAGTCCATATGAAATAATTTAACTCCATACTTCTTTTCATCTGCAGACATTTGCTCTTCTGTTGCAGCATCCCAATTAGAAGCATAATAAAATTCAAAACCACATCTTTTTGCAGCTGCAATACTTGCTACTGCAAACGAACCTACACTATTACTAATGTTTGATATAAATAATAATTTTTTCAATTCTTACACCCTCTAATTCGTATATATGTTTTCTCTTTTTAATACAGTGGATATTGTTTTAAAGAAAATTCTAATGTCAAGTATCAGAGATACATTATGTGCATACCATGCATCATAAAGACGTTTTTCACGTACACCTAGATTATTTCTATAATAAGCCTGTGTATATCCAGTAATTCCAGGTCTAATTAATAACTTGTCCTTCTCATCTTCAGAATATGTATCTTTTGATTCAACATCACCTGGACGAGGACCGATAATACTCATATCACCTTTTAAAATATTGAAAATCTGAGGAATCTCATCAATACTAGTTTCTCTAAGAAAATGTCCTACTTTAGTTACTCTTGGATCTTTATCTGAGTTGAAAGTACTGCCGTCATCATTACGTAAATCAGGTGCATTTACTTTCATAGATCTAAACTTCAACATTCCAAATTCCTTAAAACCTACTCCTAAACGAGCCGAATGATAAAATACTGGACCCTTATCTTCAATTTTAATTGCTATTGCAACAGGAATTAAAATGATTAATACAAATGGTAGAGCTATTAAACAAGCCACAATATCAAATAGTCTTTTAAAGCCTAACTGATATACACCTTTATATCCATTTTTAGTTTTTGATTCCTGATATAATTCTTCTGGAGTTATATTTTTCATTCTTTAATCCTCAAATAATACTTCTTTAAAGTAATCAAGTACTTTTTCTGCTTTTCTTACTGCTTCATTTCGTGTATTAGCTCTAGCTACAATATATCCACATCCATCTAAATTAGTATGGTATTAATTAACCTTCATACCTTCTTCTAGATGATGATATATTTCTACATCAAACTTCTTTTCTACTTCTTTCATATCTGGAAGTTTTTTTACAATACCATCTTCAAAAGCAAGTAATCTAGTGGCTACAGCACAATGATCTTTAACACTCAAATCTACTGTATCACCTACTGCATTCTGAATCATTGCAGCCATATAATCTATCCCCTTACCATACGGAATAATACAAGGACCAATCATATTTCCACCCATTCTAGCTCCAATATCAATAATATAGACTTTACCATCCTCAGTAATAAGCATATCCATATTAACTGAACCAAAGTTAACACCTAGTGCTTTAATCGCTTTCTTCACACAATTTACAGCTTTATCTTCAACGTCTTTTGTTAAATCAGTTGGAATAGAATGTCCTAATTCTGCATAATAAGGTGGATTAGTCATCCATTTTTGCATAATGCCTAAAACATGGACTTCACCATTTATAACTAATGTTTCTGCACCATATTCTTTACCCACAATAAATGTTTCAATCTCAGCTCTATCTGTAATAGATCCACCCATTGCACATTGACAAGCTTCTTTTAAATCTTCAGCTTTATCTACTCTACTCGCTCCTCTGCTTCCTGAACCATCACATGGCTTAACCATTACAGGATAAACAATCTTATTCGCAAGTTCTTCGATGTTAGAATCTCTATGAACTTCATAAGCTTGTTCTGTGTCATCTACATGACTTTCAAATAAACATTTTCTGACTTGATATTTGTTTTTAATGAGTTGTGCAACTTCATACTTTAAACCAGGTAATCCCAATTCTCTTGCAACATAAGCTGCAGTAAGAACACCATAGTCAGTTGCTGCAGTTAATACACCATCAATTTTGTTTTCTCTTGCATATTCTAAACAAGCTTTTTCATCTACTATGTTTATTACACCATGATAATCTGCATGTTTAAATCCAACAGCATTTGGATCAGCATCAACTGTATGCACTTCGTACCCCATTTGTTTAGCTTTTACTATTACAAAATCTTGAAGAAAACCAGCACCTATAATTAATACTTTCTTCATTACACTACCTTCTTCACATTAATATATACTCTCTAACCACTTTTTTATAATTCTCAATCACTTATCCAACATCCTCATTACTTAATTTAGTATGCAGTGGCAATGTGATTAAATTCTGATAATATGTATATGCATTAGGGAAACTCTTAATAACCCAAACCATAACTTCATAAACACTTATCATAGGTAAAGATTTATAGCGTACATTTATATTTACACCACGTTCAGCAAGTTTAATAACGATTTCTCTTTTATGTTCATAACTTATAAACATCTTCTTTATCTTTACCAAGAACATCTTTCTGAGCACTTCTAATACAATTCTAAACTTTGTTGCTATATCCCCAAAAAACGAGAGATTCTTAATAAACTCCTTGCTATAATCAATTTAACTTGGTAGTACTCCTATATATATGTTTTATCTATAACACTAGCACCATCAAGTAATTCAGATTCTTGATATCTAATACCTATGTTTACTTAAATAATTTACAAAGTTTTAAGAAACATACTTACTTCATCATTCTTCATATAATCAGGTAAAGTTTCCCATTTCTTCAACATTACATATATTCCTTTACAACTTCTTTAAAGTTTTCAATCACATACTCTACATCTTCATCACTTAACTTAGTATGTAAAGGTAAAGTAATAAGATTTTCACAATATGTATATGCATTAGGGAAATCTTTTATATCCCACCCCAAAGTTTTATATGCAGTCATCATAGGTAATGGTTTATAGTGTACATTTGTATTCACACCACGTTCTGCTAATTTAATAATGATTTCTCTTCTCTGTTCATCACTAATACCAGGTATTCTAGTTAAGTATAAATGTTTAGAAGACTCAAAGTCTTTACCCCAATGATTCAAGTGTTTAACACCTAACTCATCACACATTTTATCATACTTACTTACGATTTCTCTTCTTCTTGCAAGCATTCCAGGATATCTATCTAACTGACGTAATCCAATAGCTGCCATAATATCAGTCATATTACACTTATACCAAGGACCAATAATATCATATTCCCAAGCACCTAACTGTGTCTTAGCTAATGCATCTTTATTCTGTCCATGTAAGCTATATAACTGGAATAACTTATATACTTCTTCGTTATCTATACCAGGAATATCTTTCCAAGTACTTGCTCCACCTTCTGCAGTTGTAAAGTTCTTTACTGCATGGAATGAAAAACTACTAAAATCAGCCCATTCACCAGCCATCTTACCTTTTCTTACTGCACCTAGTGCATGAGCACAATCCGCAAATACCATAACTCTATTAAGGGTTTTCTGTATTCTAGATCCTAAAGTGTTATCATCTCTAGGGGTAAATAGGTTCTTCTTACTTTCAATAGCCTGATATAACTTATCATAATCACAAATTATGCCACCAAGATCTACAGCTACGACAGCCTTAGTCTTCTCAGTAATCGCCTCTGCAACCTTATCATAATCCATTTCACAGTTATCTTTCTGACTATCTACAAATACAACTTTTGCACCACAATGAATTGCTGCTGAAGCTGAAGCAGTATAAGTATAAGCAGGTACAATCACTTCATCTCCTGGTCCAATACCACATACTCTAAGATTTAATTCTTCTGCTGCTGTCGCAGAATTTAAACATACCACTTTAGATGTATGACAGTATTCAGCAAGTCTTCTTTCTAATTCTTTAGTTCTTGGTCCTGTAGTAATCCATCCAGAACGAAGTGCTTCTGACACTTCTTCTATTTCTAATTCAGAAATATCAGGTGGACTAAAAGGAACCTTTCTCTTATTCATTTCCATCTTTCTCCCTCCTCTATGAATAAATACATGGGGTGGCACTTATCACTAAGTGCCACACACATGTGTTATGCTGGATGATATGTTGATACAATCTTCTGTACTCTTTCTTTCATATCATCTTCATTTCTATATGCTGCAGCAAGTAATCCATCTAACTCATCTAAGAACTCATTGATATCAAATGGAATAGGACAACCAATGTGAATTAAATCGTTCTTAGTCTTCTTAAGACCTTCTTCAGACATAAGCTTTTCTTCATAAAGCTTTTCACCTGGTCTAAGTCCTGTAAACTCTAACTTAATATCTACATCAGGAGTATAACCTGATAATCTAATTAAGTTGCGTGCTAAAGTAGTAATCTTAACTGGTTCACCCATGTCTAATACGAAGATTTCTCCTCCATGAGCATATGTACCAGCAAGTAATACTAAACTTACTGCTTCTGGAATAGTCATAAAGTAACGGATAATATCAGGATGTGTCACTGTAACTGGTCCACCTGCTTCAATCTGTCTCTTAAAGATTGGAATAACTGAACCATTACTTCCTAATACGTTACCAAAACGTACAGCTACAAACTCAGTCTGTGTAGTCTTTAATGCTTCTTTGATTTCAGTTTTTTCAATTATATCCTTCTCATGAGTAAATAACTGAGGGATTTCATAAGCCTTACCTTCGTTGATCTTAGCTGCAAAAGCCTGAATAATCATCTCACATAAACGTTTAGAAGCACCCATGATGTTTGTAGGGTTAACTGCTTTATCTGTACTAATCAATACAAACTTCTCACAACCATGTACCATAGCTGCATAAGCAGTCTTATAAGTACCCATTGCATTATTCTTAATAGATTCACATGGGCTATCTTCCATTAATGGTACATGCTTATGTGCTGCTGCATGATATACAATCTGAGGTCTATACTTCTTAAAGAGATCAAACATCTTTCTACTATCTCTTACTGAACCAATAAGAGTCACTAGATCTAAGTCTGGATACTTCTTTCTTAACTCTAACTGAATATCATAGGCATTATTTTCATATACATCAAACAGAATTAACTGTTTAGGATTATGTGATGCAATCTGTCTTGCAAGTTCTGAACCAATAGAACCAACACCAGTAATAAGAACAACCTTATCTCTTACATAAGCAAACACTTCATCCATATTAGGCTTATTAGGATCACGACCTAATAAGTCTTCAATCTGTACTTTCTTCATCTTACTTACTGATACCTGACCAGTATATAACTGATACATACCTGGTAGATTCATAAGTTCACAAGATGTTTCATTACATACTCTAAGAATATCTCTCTTATCTTGAGGATTAGCACTTGGTATAGCAACATAAATCTTCTCAATGTTGAATTTATCCACTGCCTCTAGGATATGATCTCTACTACCAAATACAGGGACATCATCGATGTATCTTTCCCACTTATTAGGGTTATCATCGATAAAGCATGCAACAGTTTCATTTGTTTCTTTCGCATGTTTAATATCTCTAAATAACATCTGACCAGCAGAACCAGCCCCAATAATCATAACATTCTTCTTCTGTACTTCATCGTTTGTTCTACCACGTAGTAGTAATACAAAACGATAGAAGAAACGAATCCCCAATGTCGCAATAAACTGTACTGTAATACCAATCACATAATAAGAGATCGGCATATGTAAGTGGAATGCAAGTAGTGAACCAGTGTAAATGACACCAGTCACTAAAGTTGCAAGAATCACTCTTAATAATTCTGAATAACTTGCGAAACGCCAGATACTCTTATATAAACGTAAGAACCAGAATACAACTAAACAGAACAAAGCATATATAATAATAGTCTTTGTATAAGTTGTTAAGTATTGTGGTTCTACACTTGTTACTTTACAGTCAAATCTTAACCATAAAGCAATGCCGAAGGATAATATAACTGCCGCAAAGTCATAGACCATCAACAATAATCGAACAACCTGCCAATGTTCGATCTTTCTTTTTGAACCTTTATTCATTTATTTTTTCCCTTCTTTTTATATCTTACTTACTTCTCCCATAACCATAGCCATATCCATAGCCATAACCATAACCGTAACTAGCTGATTCTGAACTATAGAATGTCTTCTTATAACTATTTAATACCACACCTACAATCTGAGGTAATGTATCATGTAGTTCATCTACAGAATCTAGAATATCTCCTGCTTCTGCATAATCCTGCTTAACTACTACAACTGCACTATCAGCGTGCTTTGCCACTAATAATGCATCTTCCATCATATATAAAGGTGTAACATCTAAAATCACAAAATCATATACTTCTCTTAATTCTTCAATTAAACTTTCTAATCTTCGTTTAGATAACTCAGTTGATCCATCAACTGAAATATCACTACCAAATACAACATCAATATCATCCATAGAAACAATACACTGTTCTAATTTAACATCTTTATCATTAATATAATCTAATGATGTTCTATGAATATTCGCATATCTCATTGTCTTCTCAACTGATGGATTTCTCATATCTAGATCTACTAGACATACCTTATAACCCTTCTGTCCTAATGTAATGGCTGTATTAATAGCCACCATTGTTTTCCCTTCATTAGGTACAGTACTAGTTACCATATAAACTGAATTTTTATTTTTTCTATGATCCTGTTCCATCTTAATTCTAATATTATGGAAAGAATGCTTAAAATCAGCTTTAATACCAGAACCATTTAATAATAAACCTGGATTATTTTTATTAAGTTTTTCTACTGATGGGACTTTCGCAATATAATCCATACCTAGAATTTCTCTCACATCATTCTTATCTAGGATAGTTCTTCTAAATACAGCAACGACAATTAATAATAATACACTTGCACCAAGTCCAATTAATCCACCCTTTAATCCTGCAAGTAAATAACTAGGTGTAGCATCTGCCTTCTTAGGCATTGTAGGATTATCTAATAATGTAATACTTACATCCTGCATAGCATTCTTAGTTAAAGTATCACAGTTATTCGCAATAGCAGTTGCTACATTGTAAGCATCTTCTGCACTAGTTCCAGTCACCTTCAATACAACAAGATTTGTATTTTCAATCTGTGTTGCTGAAATCTTTGCTGGAATCTTATTAACCTTTAATACATCCTTTACAATATTCTTCATTTCTTTACTAGTAAGAATAGAGTTGAATGTATCTACAAGTGTTGCTTTAGTACCACTTGCCTGAGTCGCATCATAATAGTATGTATCTGTTAAATCAGTAGAAGGTACAAATACTGCTTCACTTGTATAAGTTGTATTAAAGAAAAGGATTTCTTTCATCTCTAATGCAACAACACCAATAAGTACTAATAATAGTACTGTCTTCCACATTCTCTTAAATGCACGGAGGAAATTCTCAAAACACTTGACTAAATCAATCGTCATTTCATCTTGATTATGTGAATCCATTATTTATCCCCCCTTACTCTATATTTGTTGTAACCATAACGGCTATTATAACTGCTAGTTACCTGATGACCTTCACCTACAACATTCTTAAATACAACACCTAATACGTTATCCTTAACATAAGTTAAACGTTTCACTGTTTCATTAATTACATCACTTGTAGCATAATCCTGTCTTACTACAAATAGAGTCGCATCTACAAGTTCATTCATAGTCATAGGTTCATTTAATAAGTATGCAGGAGAAGTATCTACAATCACAAAATCATATTCTTCTCTTAATTCCTTTATGATTGCCTCTAACTTCTTGCTGTTAGTTAAGATTTCAGATTTTAATCCATCCTGCTTACATGGTAACAAGTCTAAACCACTACGATCACTCACTACCTGACTTCTCCAGCTAGAAGTACCTTCAATCGCCTTATTTAAGCTCTTAGAGCCATCTAATTCAAAGATTTTAAATACAGCTGGCTTATTAAAGTCTGCGTCCACAAGAACTGTTTTATGCCCATTCTTGGATAAAGATAAAGCAAGGTTCGCTGCTACAGAAGACTTACCTTCATTCTCATAAGCACTAGTAATCATAAATGACTTATAACCATGCTTATCACTACTTGCTTCTACCTTACTTCTAAGCTTATTCATAGATTCTCTAAAGAAGAAACTTGTCTTTAATGAAGTAATAAGAATCGCTTTCTTATTTCTTGCATCTTCTCTCTTTTTCACTTCAAATGGTAACTTTGCATATAATCTTGTATCTAGCTTACTATCTACTTCTTCTTCACTCTTAATAGTATCTCTCAAGAAGAAATATAAACCAAGTAAACAACATAATACAAAACCACTGCCTACTCCACCAATCAAGAAGTTCTTAATATGACTATTCTTATTCACTGGTTTAGTAGAGAACTTACTTTCCTTTAATACAGTAATATTGTATGGGAAACTATAACGTTCTGTATTTTCCTTATACCAGTCATTTAATAACTTAATAGAGAAATAAGCCTCTCTTTTAGTATCTGCAGTCACTTTAATCATAACAACATTTGCCTGTTTTAAAGTCACTTCTGCCTTATAAGTTGTCTTACTTATAGGCATCTTCTTCTTTACATAAGATTTCGCATTATTACTATTCATGAGATAATCTAATGTATTCACATAACTCTGTACTTTATCAATACTCTTAAAAGTATCTCCACCACTACTTAATGTTGCAGTCATGCTTGTACCATATTGTGGTACATAAGTGACTGTCTTCATAAAATCAAATACACTTCCAAAAATCACCATGACCGCAACAATCAAGATCCATCTTTGTAGTATATCTTTAATAATACATTTTACTATAGTAAGGAGATTTTCATTTGTCACATTGTTTTCCATAATATCCTCCCTACTCTTCTACAATGACTACGAGTTTTGTTAGACCATAGTCAT
This sequence comes from uncultured Catenibacterium sp., assembly GCF_900540665.1. Lineage (GTDB taxonomy): Bacteria > Bacillota_I > Bacilli_A > Erysipelotrichales > Coprobacillaceae > Catenibacterium. The sequence continues at coordinate 11,528 of NZ_UQGV01000064.1, forward strand.
CATTGCTTGTCTTTACTCTATAAATGAATTCATAAGTACCAGGTGTATTCTTATCATAGTCTGTATTGATATCTACCTGATTCTTTAAGCTTGAATAGTCCATATCATCCATAGTAATAGAATCGATATGTCTCTTCGCATTCACTTCAGTACCAACCTTCACTCTCATTAAATAAGTATCTAGGTTAATGTCCACTGTCTGTTTTCTAGAAGTCTGATATGCCTTTAATGTAAGTGATGATTCAGTACCAGTACTATCAGTTACTGCAAATGTAACATAGTGGTTCTTATCCTGTTCATATTCTCTTACTACTTTAACCTGAGAACTTAAATCACCATCAACACAACTATAAGCACTCATATAGTCTGCAAACTGTGCTTTAGAGTTAACCTTAGAATAAACTAATGCTTTATTGAGATATAACTGTGGTGCACTATAGTTTGTATACTGTATTTTTCTTTTTACTTTAGTGTAGTTATCATCTTTATCAAATACACCTAAATTAACAACTCGTACATCACCTTCACCAAAAGTACTCATGCCCTGAACGAATACTTTCTTAGTAATGTTGCCATCTTCCTTATCAGTTGCTTTTACGCCTTCTAAAATAGCCTGATTTGTAGCTGTCTGATCCATTCCAGTATCTAATACCAAAGTACCTTTAGGCACTTTAATAACTGGTGAAGAACCAGTCTGTGGCTTATGTGTATCATATAGCAGGAATCCACCATATAATGCCACGATCACCAGGAATATAATTCCGTTTCTGACCTTGTTGTTCATACCTTTCCCCCATTTAATAACATTTTTCCATTCTCTTTAAAAATCCTTTGTGCATAATCACTACCAAAGCGTGTTTTCACTTGAACATAAGATTCATACATTCTAGGATGCCTGCTTCTTAAGTTATGTGCATCACTACCGACAAAATGTATGAGTTTATTTTCTAATAGGTTATTTACTGTCTCTTTTACTAATGATCCATAGTCTCCTAATATTGAACCCTTATTCATCTGTAAGTAACCACCCCTATTGACTATTTCTACTGCAATATCAGGATTAATCAGAATTGCTTCAAAACGTTCAGGATGTGCGACTACAGGAATATAACCCTTGTCCAAAACATCTTCTACTGCTTCAAGAATCACTTCTTCTTCTACATCAAAATAAAACTCCATTAAAAGATACTTTGTATCATTTAATGTTGTAATATCTTCAAAATGTCTTTCAAAAGACTCATGTGACCTGTATAAGAACTCACAACCTAAATACATCTTAATAGGGATACCGACATCCTCTACTATATCTTTAAATTGACCAAAGAGTTCTTTAATTTTATAGTTTGGATTCTCAAAACCATATGCATAGGCAAGGTGTGGCGTTAAGATAATCTCTTTTGTACCATCTCTATACGCCTCATCCAACATCTCTAGACTCATATCTACACTACGAGATCCATCATCTACAAGAGGAAGGATATGACTATGTATGTCAATCATAAGTTCACCCCTTTTAATATGCCATGTCACAATATATCACAAATTTTTCTAAATGTGTAGAAGAATTCAGTATAATTGCATGAAAGAAGTATATATTTCATTATTTTTGTATTTTTAACTTTTAAAGCTAATTTTTATGCTATTGGTGCATAAAAAAGGAATATATCGAAAGCCTTTTCAATATATTCCTATAATTCTTTACTTATTTTTCTTTAATGTAGAAAGGATTAAGCATCCTACTACTGAACCAATAATGATTGATACCAAGTACATTGACCAGTTGCTTACTGTTGCGCTGACTACTCCCACAGGCAAGCCTGTGGGGTTCTGATTGCCAAGTGTAGCTTGTAATCGTACATCATTTTCAGACTTTG
>NZ_UQGV01000065.1 GCF_900540665.1 uncultured Catenibacterium sp.
AATTATCTAACATGATGAGGTCTATTTCTATCCACTATATTATTTGGCGCTTACTTTTGATCATAGATATCACATGCAATATCATTTTCAATATCTACAAAATTATATACTTTAGAATGACTTGGAACGACCATATAAGAGAAACGAGATTTTTCTTTTATTTCATTTACTTTTTTCTCTTTAAAATTCATCTGAGTAAGATATCCATAATCATTAAGATTAGATACCCCATAATAATAGTGATCATCTGCACTGACTGCATCAATGGCAGTTCCAGGCAAATGAAGCTTTTTCACTTCAGTAGAATTTCCTTTTATCTGAATAATATTTTGAGGATTCTTATGTCCTTGAAGACCGATATTATTGATATAAGCATAACCATTATTATAGCTTGTGGTATTGAATGATGTGCCTACTTGAGCCTCATCCAATTTTGTAGAAGCAACTTTTTTACCATCATCATTATAATATTTAATGACAGTATATTTTCTGGCAGATGAAGTTTCAATCACACCGAATGTATAATAGATATTTCTTTGTGATTGTGAGAATGAGCATCCTGTGAATAATAAAACTGTGGTAATTATCAAAATTGTTTTTTTCATTGTAATCACTTCTTATAAAGAATCATTGTTTTATCACTTGAGACAAATTCAAGAGGATGCACTGCTGCGCCATATTGACTAGTGTTTAAATCTACATTGTATTTATCTTTAAATCCAGCCCATATGAGTTGAGAACAGTAAAATTTTGATCTTGTATTTACGTCATAATACTTAATGTTATATGGTTTGCCTCTTTGTGAATAACACCAATCTGCAACTTTTTTTGCTTGATTTTCTGTTACATCTGTCACATAAAGTCCCCAGTATGTATTTTTGCTTTTATTCCAATCATTTTTACCGGTTACAACTTTATTGTATATCGCTTCAACAACTTTGCTCTGTGAATAGACTATAGCTGCATGACCAGTAGGAATCAGATTTTTATAAGCGTCTCCTGTAACTAGTATTCTGCCTTTTGTAGTAGGGTATCCCCATGTATAAACAGCTTGGCCATCAAGAGAACATGCATTAATTGATTTTTCTTTCTTCGCTATCTGATTGTAGATAATTTTTAATTCATCAGTGTTTTCGAATGCGTTTTTATTATAATTGTACGCATTTACACTTGTGATAGTAGAGAGGCTCACTCCTATAATCATAGTCAGTGAAGACAATGTTTCATAATAACCTATAAGATTTCCTTTCTTTTTTTATTTTTAATTATTAGATTCATTATGTTTGTATTACTAGTTAATGTAACCAATGGAATCTCCTCCTTTCATTAAGTAAACTTTAACTTCATAAATATGGTAGCATACAAAATTAAAGTACTCCATAATACTGATAAAAATTATAAAAAATATTAAATAAAAGTATGGTCAGTTTAAAATAAAATTATCTCAGGTTATCTTATTCATCAATAACAACATAACGATACTTATAATATGCTTTCTTAAGTCTATTATAATGTATACCTACAAAATAAAAGACTAGAAGTTAAATATAAGTAACCTCTAGTCTATATGTTTATTTAGTGAAGAGAAGAACAACACATTAATAGTCATAACTATTAATCGTTATTCACGAGCTAACCTTATGAATGTCTCAAGTCATAATGAATAACTTCTCTTCAATGATGTGATATCACTTTTTAGTTCTATAATACAAAAGGAACAAGATAAAATGGTCTAAACAATAAACTGTTGTCTTTGCCTATATCTTTTTGTGAAATCAAATATGATTTATTCACAATGTTGGAATACTTCCTGCAGAATTCTTTGATTGATTCATGCTTACCAATACCTGAAGATTTCACCTCAAATACATTGATTTTACTTCCATCTGATACTAGAAAATCAACCTCATAATAATGTGTACTTCCTTTTTTGTTCCAAGTATGATAATACAATTCTCTTCCTGATGCATCAATCATCTGAGCCATTAGATTTTCATACAAATAGCCAAGATTAATAGGCAACTTATCAGATAATAGTTTTGCATATATTTCATTTTCTGTTGCTGGGCGATCAATAAACATAAGTGTGACAAACAAACCAGTATCCGCAATATATAGCTTATAACTATCAAAATCTTTTGTATCTGCCAAGCTTACTTTTGGATCAGTTGTATTAAAACATGGTAGCACTGTCTTTGAATCAATCAATTCATACAACAATTCTTCACTTCTTACATTATTCTTCTTACCTATCGCAGTTGTTATGCGATATTTTTTTGTATCTTTTGCAAGCTGAGCAGGAATTGAATGATACATAGCTGATAATCTACCTGATGCATCAATCTTCTTAAAATCTTCTTCATACAGATTAATGATCTGTCTTTTGACCATATCTATTTCTGAAAAGTTTTTACCATCTACATAGGCTTCTACAGCTTGTGGCATTCCTCCAATAGCCATATATATTCTCAAATCTCTCATTAACTTACGATTTGTAGCCTGACCAATGGCTTTACCCATATTATATATATCTTTCAACAATCCATAATTACTACCCGTGGCAGTGCAGAACTCTTCATAGTCCATTGGGTAAATCTGAATCTTCATTTCCTCAGAAGGAATAAGAATATCCTTTACATTCTTCTTAATTGATATCAAAGATCCTGTTTCTAGATAACTATATCTACCATCTGCAACAAGATGTTTAATTGCTTGTCTTGCTTTAGGAAATAACTGTACTTCATCAAAAATAATAAGAGACTCATGTTCATATAATGTGATTCCTGTTTCAGCCTGCAATCTTAGAAAAAATATATTTAGGTTTCCTATATCATCAAAACATTCAAGAATATTATTTGTTGTCTTTGAAAAGTCTATCAAAATATATGACTTATACTCATTCTTCGCAAAATTTTCCGCAATAGTTGACTTACCAACACGTCTTGCCCCCTCTAATAGAACTGCATATCGATCTGAATAATTATGCTTCCATTCAAGTAGCTTATCATACGCCTTTCTCTTAAAAAACATAGAATACCTCCTCACTTTTTAAATATATATATAACTTTCTTCAATCTTATTATCTGCTAAAATGTGACTTTCTTCAATCTTTTATTCGCCGAAAATGTGACTTTCTTCAATCTTTATTTAGCCTAAAATGGTACTTTCTTCAAAGTAACGGTAATTATATTATATTTATTTACGTATAATCGAGTAGGAGAAAATAATTAAAATTATTTTCGTCCTCTCACACCACCGGGCAAGCCGTTCGGCACACGGCGGTTTAAATCTATACTGAAATATGTTTTAACTGATATTGGTCTGTCAATGATGGCAGACCTTTTCTATTTAGTAATCCATTTGTTATCACGGATAAAAGAAATGTACTCGCACATCTAGCGTATGATTTACGAGTATTCGACCAGGTTTTAGCTTGCCATTGGTAGGCTCCTAATTTCCTTAACTGTCTTTCTCTATTTTTGTTTGCTTTCCATTTCTTCCACAGATACATTCTGATTCTAAATCTTATCCATCTATCGATTTTTTGACATATCATTTTGAATTGTCCTATTCGATAGTAATTAACCCATCCTATAATAAGCTGTCTAAGTTTTGTGCATCTATACTCCCACGATACTGACCAGCTTCTTTTTGTAAGCTTCTTTAATTTATCTTTTAATTTATTGATTGACACTTGGTGGGGTTTTGCTTTCCATTGTCTATGGAATTCATCATAATAGAATCCAAAACCTAGATATTTGATATCATTTGGTTTGGATACTTTACTTTTAGTCATGTTGACTTTAAGACCGAGTTTATTCTCAATGTACTTGCTTATGTTAGCCATAACTCTATCGGCTGCTTTACTGCTTCCCACTAAAATGATGCAGTCATCAGCGTATCGTGTAAAGCGCAGTCCTCTTGCTTCAAGTTCTTTGGCAAGTTCATTGAGTATGATATTACTAAGAAGTGGACTTAGATTCCCACCTTATGTGGACAAAGATATTATGCCGAGTTAATTTAGATAACCCTTTAATAATTATACAATTTTCTTTATTTTCTCGGCATAATGCATCACACTTTAAATAGAATTATAGTTCTATTTCTATTTAAAGGAGCGTGATGATTATGAGATTAGAACTAATTTGTAGTGGATTAACAAAATTATTAGTAGATAATAACTATAGTCCAACCACCATAAACTTTTATAAAAGAGAATGGAAAAAACTAAATGATTTTCTTTTATCAGAATATGGGGATGATGTTTTTTCTATTGATAAAGGTTTAATCTTTTTAGAAAAAAATCATGGTATTGTTTCATCTTTTGAAGAATCCAAATTAAAAGATCAACAGTTGCAGTTGATTAGAACGATTCAAATCTTACAGGATTATAAGCTTCATGGTGTACTTACTAGACGATATCATGCATCTAAAAATCCAATCAGATTAGAGGGTGATTATTTAAATATTCATATTCGTTTTAATGATTATCTAGATCACACCGAGTTGTCGAAGTCCACCAAAAAGCATTATATTAAAATTTCTCTAATATTTCTTGACTATCTTAATCAAAAAGGAATAACCGATGTTAGTCACATTGATTTATCCATATGTAATGATTATATAAGAACTTTTACTGGTATGTCTTTTAAAACGATTGAACAACATATCTGTGGATTACGATATTTTTTAAGATATTTAAATAAAGAAAATGTACTAGAAAGTGATGTTGCTTCTCTTATTCATATGCCAGCTATATCAAAATCGACTAAGATACCATCGGTATGGACTGAAGATGAAATTAAAAAATTATTACAGGCTATTGATAGAAACAGTCCTATTGGAAAAAGGGATTACGCAATGATAGTGTTAGCTTGTATTTTAGGGTTACGTATTTCTGATATCAAGAACTTAACATTTGATAATTTTAACTGGGAAGAAAAAAAGCTGAGCATCATTCAACACAAGACAAAAAAGCCATTAACATTACCTATTCCTGATGCAGTTGGATGGGCAGTAATAGATTATATTAAGAATGGAAGACCTAAATATTACGAATCAAAATTTATATTTCTAAAGCATATACCGCCTTTTGATATGTTGAGTGATGAAAATCATTTGTCAGATAGAATATATTTCTATATGAAAAAGGCGAAAATCCCATTAAACAAAAACTGCCACAGGGGCTTTCATTCTCTAAGGCATACATCAGCTTCTATGCTTCTCGATGCAGGGGTTGAATTACCAGTTATCACATCAATTCTTGGACATTCTAGTACTGATATAACTTCTATTTATTTAAAGACAGATCTTGACAAGTTAAAAGAATGCGTTTTGGATTTGACGTTTGACGATGAGTACATTAATATTCGATAGCATTTTCAAAAATGAAATTCAAGATCTGATCAGTTTAAAGAGAGCCCAAGGATTTAAATACAAAACAGAAGAATTCGCATTAAAAAGAATAGATAAGTATCTTGCAGGTAAAAACATACAAGAAAAAGCAATTAATAAATCAGTAGTTGATGAATGGTGTCTAAAAAAAACGTATGAAACACAAGCAAATCAAAAAAGTAGAATATCAATTATGAGAGTACTATGCTCATATTTATTAGAATTAGGATTTGATGTATATGTTCCTCCAAAAAGATTGATAAGAAAACCCCAAAAATATAATGCACATATCTATACCGATGATGAATTAAGAAGATTTTTTGAAGCAGTTGATAAGAGTAAATCAGTTCCTTCTGAATGCCCGTATCGCCATATTATTATGCCTATATTTTTTAGAATACTATATACAAGTGGGTTGCGTGTATCTGAGCTAAGATTGGCTAAAATTGAGGACTTTCATTTGGATGAAGGCTACTTTATAGTTAAAAGCGGAAAGAATAATAAAGATAGAATAATTCCAATTCATCCTGTACTAGTAAAAAAATGTAAGGAATTGAAATCAACTATTCATATTGATTCTGATGAATCAGAATATTTCTTTATGAAATTGCCTGGCAAACCACTAACACTTCAGTGTGTATACAATAATTTCAGAAGATATCTTGATAAGGCCGGAATATCGCATAGCGGACATGGTCCACGAGTCCACGACTTTCGCCATACTTATTGTGTCAACTTATTAAAGAAATGGGTATATGAGAAAAAGAATCTATTGGTATATCTGCCATATATGAAAACAATGTTAGGTCATGAAAGTTTTGATGAAACAGCCTATTATCTTAAATTGACAGCCACACTTTTTCCGATGATTCAGTTAAAGCTTGAAAGTTCCTATCCTAATATAATTGAAACGATTGAAGAATATGACAGCAACTGATTTTGCGGTTCTCGTAACCAAGTTTTTAACTGAATATTTACCTCTTCATCGAAACTGTTCAAAAAATACTATAAACAGCTATAAAGATTCTTTGAAATTATTTATTCTTTTCCTAAGAGATAACAAAAGTATAAACATTAATAAATTTAAGATGCATCAGATTAATAGAGAACTTATTCTTGAATTTATTGAGTGGTTGGAAAATCGTGGGAATTCACCTGTTACTATCAATCATAGATTGGCAGGGATTAAATCATTTATAAATTTTGCACAGTATGAAAGTGTTGAAAATCTGGCTTATTTACAACCTGTCTTATCAGTTAAGTCATTAAAAACTACTACTAGACAAGTTGATTATCTAACTGAAGAACAAATGAATAAATTAATAAATCTTCCGCCTATAGATACATCTACAGGAATTAGACATCGTATCATCATGTGCTTATTATATGATACAGGTGCTAGAGTACAGGAGTTATGTAATTTAAAAATTGAAGATATCAATTTAGGTAATAATCCTACAGTTAAACTGCATGGTAAAGGTTCAAAAATACGCATAGTCCCTATTTCTAAGAATATGAATCAGATATTAGAAGTGTACATATCTAAATTTTTTTCAGATATTAAATTGAAAAATGAGTATTTGATTAAGAATAAGAATAATCAACAGATGAGTAGAGATGGGATAGAATATATAGTTCAGAAATATGCAACAATCTTAAAAAACAATGATTCTAGTTTTCCATCAAAAGTTCATCCCCATATGTTCAGACATAGTAAAGCAATGCACATGCTTGCAGTTGATATTCCTATTGTCTATATTCGAGATTTTCTGGGGCATGAAGATATTTCAACAACTATGATTTATGCAAGAGCAGATTCAAGAAAGAAAAATGAAGCCATAAATAATTTGGTACCGAAATTAATTGAAGAAAATTATGTTGATTGGAGTAAGGATCAAGATTTATTAGACTTCCTAAATAGCTTTAAATAACAATATTATGCCGAGAAAACAAAGAAAACCTTCTGATTATTAAAGGGTTATCTAAATTAACTCGGCATAATATCTTTGTCCACATAAGGTGGGTTATGCCGATATCGGCATAACCCACCTTGTGGTGTTCCGATAATTGACTCCTTATATTCTTTATCAACCATGATTCCACTGACAAGGAATTTTCTAATGAGCGATACAATCTCTCCGCTTTTCACATCCTTCATCACAAGACTAATCAGTTTATCATGGTTGACTGTATCAAAGAATTTCTCCAAATCAATATCAACAACCCATTGGAATCCATCATTCATGTATTCCAATGCTTTGATAATTGCCATTTCACAACATCTATTCGGCCTAAATCCAAAACTGTTATCACTGAATTTCGGTTCATAGATTGGTATAAGTACTTGTGCGATTGCTTGTTGTACAAACCTATCTAAGACTGTTGGTACTCCTAACTTTCTAACACCACCGTCAGGTTTTGGTATCTCTACTCTTTTTACCGGTTGTGGTTTATATGTTCTTTTACGTATCGATTCTTTGATTTCATCAAGATTTTCATCTAAATAATCCTTTAAATCCGATACTTCCATACCATCTATTCCACAAGCACCTCTGTTTCTTCTTACTTGGGCCAGTGCCAGACCAAGATTTTCTTCACTTAGCATCTTATCAAGTAATGTGTTATCAGTTTTCATAATTTCCGTTACCTCCATTTCTCTCGCTATCCATTATGCTCACTTCCCCTACATTCTTCTTTCGGGCTTCCTAGTGTATTTGTACTATCTCTGACGCTTACGCATAATGGAATCAATCCTAATTTTAATAACTGATAGATTTATTCGGCCCTTCGCTCCATTTCCATTACAGAAATTTCTTCACTACTACGACCTCTGCTGACTTCTTGTGATTCGCTGTTGCTAGGATAATTATCCCTCACAAGACCTCCCGGGATAAGGTCATATCTCTTTCTCTCCATATATCCGCCACATTTACATATAACAGTCCTATTCCGCAATCTCTTATGACTTCGTGTTGTTTTGCACACTCATCCCCGTTTATACGCCTTATATGTGATTCGTGTTCCTCGGACCAGAGTTTTGCCTCCATCTTCTTTCAGATTCTATCTCACGATAGACACCCTTGATTTTGGCTAGTGGTTGGCAGTTGCGGCATCGCCCCCACAGTGGACTTTCACCACCTAGATATATGCCATGCCCGGCATACAAAAAAGGGGGATAGCATCCGCTATCTCCCCATGACTATTCTTCATCAAATAAAACTAGATCATCAAATGTCTGTCTTCTTACTACCACTCTTGATTCACCTTCATAAGTGAATACTACAGCTGGTTTAGGTAACTGGTTGTAATTAGAAGACATAGAGTAGTTATATGCACCTGTAGAGAATACTGCAAAAATATCTCCTGGCATAATATTAGCAGTTACTGGAAGATCTTTAGTAATCATATCAGCACTTTCACAGATTTTACCTACAACTGTTACAGTCTTAGTTTTTGTTTCTCCTGCTTTATTTGCAACAATACCATCATATTTCGCATCATATAAAGGTGTACGGATATTATCAGACATACCACCATCAATAGAGACATAAGTACGTACATCAGGGATTTCTTTAATACATCCTACTGTATAAAGAGTAATACCTGCATTACCTACAACATAACGTCCTGGTTCAATCATAACAGCTGGACGTTCCCATCCATGACTATCATATTCATTATAAATAACCTTCATGATTTCTGATGTAATAGATTCAAAATCAAGTGGTTCATCCTGTTTAGTATAAGCAATACCATAACCACCACCAGCATTGATCTTACTTGTTACAACACCAAATGTATTATAGATTTCATTCACAAACTTCATGAACTGAAGCATTGCATTCACATAAGCGAATAAATCAAATACCTGAGAACCGATATGACAATGAATTCCTTCATATTCGATATTATCAGACTCTAAGATTCGCTGAATAGCTTTTAAATAGATACCATAATGAGAACTAAAGCCAAACTTAGTATCCTTATGACCAGTCATAATATAGTTATGACCACCAGCTTTAATACCAGGGACAATTCTTAAAGTTGCTTTTACTTTCTTACCTAGTTTACCTGCAATCTTTTCACAGTTTTCAATTTCATAAAAGTTATCTACTACGAAATGAGTCACATCATGACTTAATGCATATTCAATTTCTGAAGGAAGCTTATTGTTTCCATGGAAGTAGATCTTATCTGGATCAAATCCAGCACGTAATGCAATACTGATTTCTCCTGCAGATACGCAGTCAATTCCAATACCATATTCATTTGCAAGCTTATAGATTGCAAGACAGCTAAAAGACTTAGAAGCAAATAATGGAAGTGCCTTTTCATACTTATCCATGAACTTTGTCTTTAATTCATTCATCTGATGTCTAATATGACCTTCACTCATAACATAAAGTGGTGTGCCATACTGTTTTGCGAGATCAGATGCTTTAATACCATCTATATATAAATCATTGCCTTTTATATCAGCAAACTGTGTCTGTAATACCATACCATTCCCCTTAATATAATGTTTTTAAATCGAATAAACCTTTATCTTTATTCATTAATGCCTTTAATGCAGCAACAGCACCATTCGCAAATACTTCTTTAGAAAGAGCTGTATGCTTTACTTCTACGATTTCATCCTGTCCTGCAAACATGACTGTATGTTCACCAAAGATTGTCCCACCTCTTATAGATGAAATACCTACTTCATTTCTTTCTCTCTTACGATGAATAGAATGACGATCATATGTAGGTTCTAATGAATCATCTATCGCATTGTTGATGCCATCATATAACATCACTGCTGTACCTGATGGTGAATCAATCTTCTGATTATGATGTTTTTCCATGATTTCAATATCAAAATGATGTTCAAAGAATTCTTTCGCAAATTCACTCACCATCTTATTCATCATAGCCACACCATAAGAAGTGTTATAAGACTGGAAGAGGGCAATCTCATGAGAAGCTTCTTCAATCTTCTTTAAGTCTTCTGCACTAAAACCAGTTGTTGCGAATACCACTTTACACTTATTCTTTAATGCATAAGATAGAATACTATCTAGATTAGCAGGATGTGAGAAATCAATAATTGCATCAATATCATCCTGTACTTCATCTAATGACTTATATGCAGGTACTTCTGGCTGTACATCAAACACAGGAGATACAACACCAGCTAATTCTAAATCCGCATCATTCATCACTGCATGGGCTACTTTCTTACCCATTAAACCATAACCATATACTAATACTTTCATCTTAATAACCCTTGCTTTCAAATTCTTTCATTGCATCAAATAATAACTTCTTATTTTCTTCTGTAGTTGGAATTAAAGGCTGACGAAGCATATCACTTTCAATAACACCCATATGCTTTAAAGCAGCCTTAGGCATGATTGGGTTTACGTCAATAAATAAGTATTTAGATACATCATTTAAATCATAAGCCATCTTTCTAGCTAATTCTAAATCACCTTTTAATGCAGCCTGGGCAAACATTTCTGTTTCTCTTGGATAAAGGTTAGATAATACTGAAATAACACCTTTTCCTCCTGCTGCGATAAATGGAAGAATATTATCGTCACATCCAGAATATAAATCAAAGTCCATATCCTTAGTACGTGTTAATACTTCCATTGCATATGCAATATCATCTGTTGCATCCTTCATTGCAACGATATTAGGTACTTTTGCAAGTTCTACTACTGTATCTACACTGATCTTCATACCAGTTCTACCTGGTACATTATACATAATAAGTGGTAAATCACTTGCCGCAGCAACAGCCTTATAATGTTCAATTAAACCTCTCTGAGAAGTCTTATTGTAGTAAGGTGTTACAACTAAGTTTGCGTCAGCACCTGCTTCAGCATTGAACTTAGCCTTTCTAATAGCCTGTGCAGTATAGTTAGAACCTGCACCTGCAATAACCTTTACACCTGTACCCTTAGCCATTTCTACTGTAATCTTAGTAAGTTCAAATTCATCTTCAATATCAATAGTGGCAGGTTCACCAGTAGTACCATTGACAAGTAATGCTTTTACACCACCATCAATCATTCTCTGAACCTGTCTCTTATAACCTTCATAATCAATACTTCCATCTTCAAACATTGGTAATACCAATGCAACACCTGTTCCTTCAAAAATTGGTTCCATTTTATGCTAATTCCTCCTGAATTTTTTCTAATGCTTTCTTTAAATATTTCTTTTCTATAACATATGAAATAGATACTTCACTTGTTGTCACCTGAGCAAATGGGATCTGGTTATCACCTAGAACTTTAAATAACTTACTTGCAAAACCGACTTCATTTTCCATATGACCTTCTACAACAAGCTTACCTACATTCTTAGATGCAAATACACCAATACGTGGGTGATTTTTCTTAACTTCTTCAATAGCCTTGTTTAAAGCACTTTGTGCTTTTGCATCACATGTGAAATCAATACGCATTTCATCTTCTAGCATGACTGATGAGATCATATCGATGTTCACACCTTCACGACTAATTGTTTCAAACACATCAGCCACAAAAAGAGGATTCTTTTCAACATTCATTAACTTAACCTGAATAATGTCTTCTTCAATCTCTAATCTTGTAATCATACTGTTCATCTTCATCATCTCCATTTTTTTTATAAAAAAATATTGCAATGGGGCCATTGCAATATAATTAGTAGTCTTCATTATATTCAATAGCGCACCACAAATATTTTGTGACAGTGAATAAGATCTTCTCTTATCCCCCAGATAACAGTTCATATACAGTTCCCTGTCTCTTCGGCATTTGCTCCCCCTTCATTATCTGGCTGTATCCATTAATAACGAATTCTTAACGCATGCACCTCTATTTGTCACCATAATAACATATTATCACTCATAAAAAAAGTGATTTTCTTCTAAATAGTGCATATATTCTTTAATCCAGGGACTATCTATCGCATATCGCTGAAGCATTAATACAACTTCCTGTCCTTGGTACATGAAGCGCATCTCTGATTCAGCCCCTTTCTTTTTCACTTTAAAATCTGTCACAAAACGATAATCAAAAAAGTAAACACCCTCTAAAAACTTCAGATTATCATATTGCATGAAAGTAATACCAACACGTTCAAAACTTAATACATAGAATTCTGTTTTCTTGCTGACTATATGACCTAACCACATAGTAAGTGCTGTTTTCTTCCAATTCACCTGATACTTCGTATGTGCAAAGGCTACATTATTATGAAATGATATACCTGACAAACGCACATAATCTTCTAGCAGTTTTTCTCTATTATTCATGGATTTCTAAAGGCAATTGATCAGGATCTTTAAAAAATGTCATTTTCTTGCCAGTAAATGTGTCAAAACGAATCGGTTCTGTTTCAATACCTAATGCATTGAGTTCTTTTACAGTTTCTTCTACATCTTCTACCTTAAAAGCCAGATGTCTAAGACCTGCTGTTTCAGGGAAGGGGTGAAGTGGGGCATCAGCCTTAACGAATATTTCTAATTCCATATCTCCAAGTTGAAGATCTAACTTGATATCCTGTTTATCCTCTCTCTTATTTTCTCTAATAATATTAAAGCCTAATTTATTGACATAAAAGTCAATTGTTTGATCATAATCTTTTGTAATGATCGCAATATGATGTACTGTGTCTAATCTCATAAGAGCACCTCCTGTTACTATTATATCATTGACATCGTGAACTACCTCGACTTAATACTCCGTATTTGAAGTCAAGGCTTCTAGGATGCTTACGCATCCGTTTAAGAAGATTGATAT
>NZ_UQGV01000066.1 GCF_900540665.1 uncultured Catenibacterium sp.
CTGCTATGAAGCAGGTATATGAAGCAGGTATCCGTACAGTCTGTTTCGTATCCCCGGTATTCCCCGGTATCACGGATTTTGAAGCAATCTTTGAGCGGGTAAAGGATCAGTGCGATCTGTTCTGGCTCGAAAATCTCAATCTTCGAGGCGGTTTCAAAAAGACAATTATGGATTATATCGCCGGAAAATATCCTGATCTTGTACCACTTTACGACGAGATCTATAACAAGCATAACCGCAGCTACTTTGAAGCACTTGAAGTAAAAGCTGAGAAAATGGCTAAGAAGTATGATTGTGCCTTTGTGGATAATGAAATGCCTTATGGCAGAGTCCCGCAGGGACATCCGGTGATCGTAGATTATTTCTATCATGAGGAAATCCGTGGGACAGAGAATACCGGAAAAAGAAATCGCTAACTTCAAGTTTGTTGAAGGGACGTATAGAAACTATACGTTCTTTTTTGATACAAAAGAGAGAAGCATAAGGGACATTGAAGTTCCTTTTCTTTTGCTCAAATTCACATTTGTAGAATTAACAATTGGTTGTTCTATGATTGTAAAAAGATATTTATCTAAAGAAACGGCAGAACCCCCCACCTCTATATGAAATATAGGTGGGGGATGAATTTATTTGAGAAATTTTGGAATAGTGAGGGTATAAGATA
The DNA here is from genome assembly GCF_900540665.1 of uncultured Catenibacterium sp. Lineage (GTDB taxonomy): Bacteria > Bacillota_I > Bacilli_A > Erysipelotrichales > Coprobacillaceae > Catenibacterium. Next base: position 665 of record NZ_UQGV01000066.1, read on the forward strand.
TATAGGAAGCTTCTTTTCCTAAATATACAGAAATTTAGGGGGGTAAGAGCATGGATGATGATTTACAAAAAAATCAAAATGCAGAACAGACTTATCATTCTATTCGTAATTCTATTGTGTCTGCACAGCATCGTTTGAGCACAGCCGTAAATTCTGCTATGGTAACAACTTATTGGGAAATTGGAGAACAGATTTTTAAAGCATGTGGAGAAAATGATCGTGCAGAATATGGAAAGAGATTATTGGAATATCTTTCAGAGCAGCTGACAGCAGAGTTCGGAAAAGGTTTTGATAAATCAAATCTTCGTAAGATGAGGCAGTTTTATTGCACTTTTCCAATTCGAGACACGCTGTGTCCTGAATTGAACTGGTCACATTATCGTATCTTGATGCGTATAAATGATGAACAGGTACGAACGTTTTACATGGAGGAATGTGCAAAAGCAGCATGGAGTGTACGTCAGCTAGAACGACAGATTAACACGATGTATTATCAGCGTGTTTTAGCAAGCCAGGATAAGACTGCAGTTGCAAAAGAAATTCAGACAACGGAGCCAAAACCAGAATATGAGAAAATAGTGAAAGATCCTCATGTTATGGAATTTTTGCAAATTCAGCCGGACACTCATGTGTATGAAGGAGATTTGGAAAAGGCATTGATTGATCATCTTCAACATTTCCTTTTGGAACTTGGAAGAGGATTTTCTTTTGTAGCACGCCAAAAGAGATTTACATTGGATGGACAGGATTTTTTTGTTGATCTTGTATTTTACAACTATATTTTGAAATGTTTTGTTCTTGTTGACTTGAAAATGGGAAAACTGACCCATCAGGATTTAGGACAAATGCAGATGTATGTGAATTATTATACTCGTGATATGATGAATGAAGGTGATACGCAGCCTATAGGGATTGTACTTTGTGCAGATAAGGGAGATTCTATTGTAAAATATACACTTCCTGAAGATAATCACCAGATACTTGCATCGAAATATTTCACCTATCTGCCGTCAGAGGAAGAATTGAAACGTGAATTAGATTTGAAAGAATTTCACAAAAAGAATGAAAATGAAAATATAAATCAGCAATTGTAGAGTTGACAATCAGGTATTCTATAATTAGAAAAATAATTACGTCAGTGTGGGATTTTTGACATCCAGTACTGGTTTTTTGATTCTGTAAAGAAACGTTTAACGATACCACATTTTTATAACAAAAAATGAGCATCGCCTTAAAGCGATGCTCACTTATCTTATAAGTTTAATAATTCTTTTGTATCTCTTGCAATCACTAATTCTTCATCAGTTGGTACTACAAATACCTTGATCTTAGATTCAGGTGCAGAAATTAATCTTTCACCATGACCTTCTACATTAGCCTTATCATCTAATACGATGCCTAATGCTTCTTTTATTAGATTAATAATTGCTTCTCTTGCGATAAAGCTGTTTTCACCAATACCAGCAGTGAATGAAATCGCATCAACATGTCCAAGTTCTACAAAATAAGAACCAATATAATCAGCAACACGTTTTCTAAACATATCAAAAGCTAATTTTGCTCTTTCATTACCTGCATCCTTTGCATCAATGATATCTCTCATATCACCAGATACACCAGATACACCTAATAAACCAGATTCCTTATTTAACATCTTGAATACAGTCTTCATATCATATCCAAGATTTTCAATTAAGTGGTCAACAACTGATGCATCAATATCACCAGAACGAGTTGCCATCATAACACCAGCAAGAGGTGTAAGACCCATTGAAGTATCAATAGATTTACCATCTTTTACAGCACAAAGTGAAGCACCAGCACCTAAATGACATACAATAATATTAGCATGTTCAGGATTGCCTAGTAATTCCTGAGTACGTTTTGATACATAGTAATGAGATGTACCATGTGCACCATATTTTCTAATCTTGTTTTCTTCATAGAACTTATATGGGATTGGGTAAATTGCATTTTCTGGCTTAATAGAGTGATGGAATGCTGTATCAAATACAGCTACAGCACCTGCAGTAGGAATAGCTTCCTTGAATGCATTGATACCAATAATATGTGCAGGATTATGAAGTGGTGCAAGTGGTGATAATTCATCAATCTTAGCGATCACATCATCATCTACAACACAAGATCCATCAAAATAAGGACCACCCTGTACAACACGATGACCAATACCCTTGATTTCATCTAAACGATCAACAATCTTCTTTTCAATTAATGTATCAAGTAATACCTGTACAGCTTCCTTATGAGTAGGAACTGCAAAGACCTTCTTTTCTTTAGTACCGTTGTACTTGATAGTGAAGATTGAATCTTCCATACCGATTCTTTCAATAATACCAGAAGTGATGACACTTTCAGTATCCATTTCAAATAACTGGAACTTCAATGAAGAACTTCCACAGTTAACTGCTAAAACTTTTGACATGCTTATATCCTCCTAAACACCCCTATTATAATCAGAAACCCCTAACATTTCTACTATAAATTATGAATACGTGACAAAAAGAATGTTTTGTCATATAATCATTCATGCCAGGGGCGCATTTATTGCTGAGATAGGTGAAAGCCTTGTCCCTTAGCATCTGATCTGGGTAATACCAGCGTAGAGAGGCCGAACTTTTTTAGTGACTTCTTTGCGTCATCTTAGTCATTGGAAAGGGGAGATTTGTAGATGAATAAGAAGACATTATCCACTAGAGCAATTGCTTATGTTGCGTTATTTATTGCTATGCAGTTAGTTCTAGAAGTACTATTTAAGGTAATTCCAGGACAGCCACAGGGTGGTTCTATTACTTTAAGTTTATTGCCAATCGTACTTGCAAGTTATTTAATGGGTGCACAGCATGGAATTATTGTAGGTGTTGGTGCCACTGCTATGCAGTTTGTATTAGGTCTTGCTTCATATTATGGACCTTGGTCTGTTGTATTAGACTATCTTGTACCATTATCAGCACTTGGTATTGCAGGCTTTATTCCTAATTTCAAATCAGGCAAGACTGAAGTTTATACAGGTATATTTGTAGGAATGATCCTTAAGTTCATTTCACATTTATTATCTGGTGCTGTATTATTTGCAAGCTATTCACCTAAGAACATGAATCCTTGGGTTTATTCATTCTTATACAACATTGGTTATAATGTAGGTACACTTATTTTAACTTATGTAGTATTTGCACTTATTTATCCAAAACTTCAGAAAGCATTCAAGGCTATTTAACAGTGGGAAACCACTGTTTTTTTACTTTTAACACAAAACAATAACTTGAAAAGGCTTTATTTAGGAAAAAACAGGTGAGGTTTATGTACATTTCACCTGTTTTTTGCTATGATATTCGATAGGTTGAAAGAGGTTTGATTATGAAGAATTCATTAGTGGGGCAGGATGTGCTCATCCATTGCTATAAACATGACGGTAAACCACATCGTACGTGGTCACGCTGTAAGATATTAGAAGAAACAGACCGCCATTTTATCGGTATAAATAATAATACATTAGTTACAGAATCAGATGGTCGTTCCTGGGTCACTAAGGAACCCGCTATCTGTTATTTTCCTAAGGATAGATGGTATAATGTAATCTGTATGATTAGAAGTGATGGTATCTATTATTATTGTAATATTGCCTCTCCTATATTATATGATGGAGAAGCACTTAAATATATTGATTATGATCTTGATTTAAAGGTATGGCCTGGCTATCGTTATAAAGTGCTAGATGAAGGTGAATATGCAGCTCATCGTATTAAATATCAATATTCAGACGAATTAGATGAGATATTTCATGAACAGCTCAATCGTCTGATTGTGATGACGATGAATGCATCTGGTCCTTTTCGTGCAGGATTTGCCCAGGAGTGGTATAATAAATATCAGCAGATGATGAAAAATAGAGGAACTAAAAATGATAAACTTAAAAAATGAAGCTGAAATGATTGCTTTTGGCAAACGTATTGGAGAAACAATCTTTCCCCATTCTATTATCACATTAACAGGTGATCTAGGGGCTGGTAAGACGACATTCACAAAAGGAATAGGACAGGGACTTGAAATCAAGAAGATTATCAATTCTCCTACTTTTACTATTGTGAAGGTTTATTCTGGACGTATGACCCTCTATCATTTTGATGCATATCGCTTAGAAGGGGCAGATGATGATTTAGGATTTGAAGAGATGTTCGAGGATGATGGCTTATGTGTCATTGAATGGCCACAGTTTATTGAAGATATTATTCCAAAAGAAAGATTAGAAATTGAAATAATAAAGAATGAAGATGAAACACGTTCTTTAAAGCTTCATCCTATTGGTGAAAAATATGAGAACTATGTGAGGGAGGTTACACATGATTAGTTTAGTGATGGATACATCAAATAGTTATTTAGCTGTAGGCTTATTTCAGGATAATATGTGTCTAGAAGCCTTCCAGGAAAAGGGTTCTAGAAGACAATCAGAAAAAGCGATTCCTACACTAAAAGAAGTACTTGATCGTCATCATATTGCATTAAAGGATGTAAATGAGATGATTATTACATCAGGACCTGGTTCTTATACAGGTGTCAGAGTTGCCATGACTATCGCAAAGACACTTGCTGCAGTGTCTGATGTTAAGATTAAATCTGTGAGTTCTTTAGCCGCTTATGCAGGTATGAATCAGGCAATGAGTGTCATTGATGCGAGAGGGCATAAGGTCTTTGTAGGTGTTTATGAAAACGGCATACCTTTAATGAAAGAACAGGTTATGACTTTAGAAGATTTTACACAATTACGTGCTGAATATAGTGATTATGAACTTGTGGGTGAAACAGGCTGTCTAGGTTTAGATGAAAAAGAATGTGATCTTTGTGCTAATATCTATGCATTAGGAAAGATGGCTGATCCAATTGAGAATGTTGATTTATTAGTGCCAACTTATATTAAAGATGTTGAGGCTAAGAAAGCATGTTATTAAGAGAAATGCAGGAAGAAGATCTTGATGAGATTGAAAGGCTGGAAGGGTTATTATTTAGCCCTGCCTGGTCTAAAGAAGATTTTCTTCATGAATTAAAAACAAATGATTATGCCCATTACTATGTTCTTGTAGATGACAAAATTGTAGGTTATGCAGGATTCTGGTATGCTTATGAAAACTGTGAACTTACTACAATTGGTATTGATCCAAATTATCAGGGAAAAGGTCTTTCTAAGTTATTGATGGATTATGGATTAAAAGAAGGACATAATAAAGGGTGTATGAATTATAGTTTAGAAGTGCGTGTCTCAAATGAACGTGCGATTTGTTTATATAAGAAGTATGGCTATGAGATATGTGCTATACGTAAAGATTATTATGCAGATCATGAGGATGCTTATCTCATGGTAAGAAAGGAGGAAAAATAATGGCTGTTATTCTAGCTATTGAATCAAGCTGTGATGAAATGAGTGTTGCAATCCTTAAGGATGGAAAAGATTTATTAAGTCATGTTGTTGCATCACAGATTGATATCCATAAACAATATGGTGGGGTTGTTCCTGAAATTGCCAGCCGTAAACATGTTGAATGTGTCAGCACTGTTTTAAAGGAAGCATTAAAACAGGCAGAAATATCTTTAGAGGAGATTGATGCAATTGCAGTCACAAAAGGACCTGGACTTGTAGGTTCTTTACATGTTGGTATGCAGGAAGCTAAGACATTGGCTATTTATTTAAATAAACCACTTATTGGTGTACATCATATTGCGGGGCATATTTATGCCAATGAACTAGTGAATGATATTGAATATCCTGCAATGGCATTAGTTGTTTCAGGAGGACATACAGAACTTGTTTATATGAAGAAGGAATTCTCTTTTGAGGTCATCGGTACAACATTTGATGATGCTATTGGCGAAGCCTATGACAAGGTAGGGCGTGTTTTACATCTTCCATATCCTGGAGGACCTGTATTAGATAAAATGGCACATGAGGGAACTCATAGTTATACACTCCCAAAACCACTTGATGATGGAAGCTATAACTTCAGCTTCAGTGGCTTAAAGAGCGCTGTCATTAACTTAAAGCATAATGCAGACCAAAGAGGAGAAGAAATCAATGGCAATGACTTAGCATGTTCATTCCAGGATGTGGCTATGGATACGATTGCTTCTAAAGCCTTAGCTGCTGCTCATGATTTGGGTGTAAAGCAGATTATTGTAGCAGGTGGTGTGAGTGCGAATAAAGGTCTCAGAGAAAAAATGAGTACAAGTGATATTCCTGTTATTTTTCCACCAATGAAGTATTGTACAGATAATGCAGCAATGATTGCATCTGCAGCAAGTATCATGTATAAATATAATATGTTTGCCCCTTTGGACCTATCTGTTAAGCCAGATTATGACTTAGAGGCAGAAAGTGTAGGAGACAACTATGAGTAGTGAAAAGAAACAGAAAATTTCACGTGCGACTATGACACGCTTTCCTGTTTATTTGAAGGCTTTAAGAGTTATGGGACATGAAGGTAAAGAGAACTTCTTATCGAGTGAACTTGCAGAAGTTACTCATATCCAGGATACGACTATTCGTCGTGATTTTGGCTTTTTGCCTCAGAAGAATACACTTGGTAAACGAGGCTATGGTTATGATACAAAAGAGATGATTGAAACACTCAGTGACTTCCTAGGTTTAGGACTTGATGAACCAATTATTTTGATTGGTGTAGGTAACTTAGGATCAGCTATTTTGAAATATAACCGTTGGAAATACACAGTTGGGCAGATTGTCTGTGCTTATGATAAGGATGCGAATATTGAAGGTGAACGTTTTGGTGTCAAGATCCATAAGAGTGATGATCTGGAAAAAACATTCCCTAAGGACTGTAAGATTGCGATTCTTGCAATTTCTGATAATGTTCAGGAAATGGTGGATCGTTTAGTGGCATTAGGGATTAAAGGCATTGTAGACTTCACCCACTCTCATTTTATTGTACCTCAGGGAGTAGAAGTACAGAATGTGGATGTCGTTGTAGCAATACAAGAATTAGAATTAAAGATGAAATCAAATACAAAGGAGTAAGAAGGATGTTTGAATTTATGACAGTAAGAGAACTTTATGAAATCTGTCGTGCAGATAACGCTGTAGAAACAGATAACGTAGAGTATGTAGAATTAGAAGGATGGGTAAGAACAAATAGAGATAGTGGTAAACTAGGATTCATCGCATTAAATGATGGTTCTTATTTTAGAAACTGTCAGGTTGTTTATTTAGAAGAAAAATTGAAGAACTTTGATGAAGTTTCACATATCGCAACTGGTTCAGCTATTCATGTATTAGGTAAATTAAAATTAACACCTGATGCAAAGCAGCCATTTGAAGTAGAAGCCACTGAAATTATTCTTGAAGGTGACTGCGACAGTGATTACCCATTACAGAAGAAGAGACACTCTTTTGAATTTATGAGAGAAATCCCTCATTTAAGACCAAGAGCAAATTCATTTTATGCTATCTTCAGATTAAGATCTGTATTATCTATGGCTATTCATGAATTCTTCCAGGATCAGGGATTCGTATATGTACATACACCAATCATTACATCTAACGATGGTGAAGGTGCTGGAGAAATGTTTAGAGTAACAACTATTGATGATACTGATTTCTCTAAGGATTTCTTTGAAAAAGAATCTTTCTTAACAGTAACAGGACAGTTACATGTAGAAGCATTCGCTATGGCATTTAGAGATGTTTATACTTTTGGACCAGCATTCAGAGCTGAAAACTCAAATACATCAAGACATGCAAGTGAATTTTGGATGGTAGAACCAGAAATCGCATTTGCTGATCTTGAAGATGATATGTGTTTAATTGAAGAAATGGTTAAATACTGTATTCAGTACTGCTTAGATAATGCTCCAGAAGAAATGAAATTCTTTGAACAGATGGTTGACCATGATTGTATCAACCGTATTACAAAAGTCAGAGATTCTCACTTTGTACGTATGACTTATACAGAAGCTATTGAGCACTTATTAAAAGCTGATGTGAAGTTTGACAACAAGGTTGAATGGGGTATTGATTTAAATGCTGAACATGAACGTTATATCTGTGAAGAAGTTGTAGGTGGTCCTGTATTCTTGACAGATTATCCAAAAGAAATCAAAGCATTCTATATGCGTTTAAATGACGACAACAAGACAGTTGCAGCATGTGACTTATTAGTACCAGGCATCGGTGAATTAGTGGGTGGTTCACAGAGAGAAGAACGTTATGATGTTCTTGAAAAGCTAATGGATGAAAAGGGCATGAATAAAGAAACACTACAGTGGTATATGGACTTACGCCGCTTTGGTGGATGTAAGCATGCTGGATTCGGTTTAGGTTTTGACCGTTTCTTAATGTATTTAACTGGTATGGCTAACATCAGAGATGTAGAACCATTCCCACGTACACCACGTAACTTGAAATTCTAAAAGACCACATATGTGGTCTTTTTTTCTTAAAGGAAGCAATATTATGGATGAATTTAATGGCATCAATACTTTTTTTAATATGATTTACCATAATGACCGTGCTTTTTCTCGTGCTTTATTGAATTACCAGTCTTTTAATGATTATCGACAGTGGTTAAGAGATCATCAAATAGAATTTAAAGAACTTGATATGATTGATGAGTATTCATTCAGTATGATTCGCCCTGGTATGACAATCAAGGATGTATCCATGCTGACACATTCTGATTTACAGTCCGGCTTACAAAGAATACGTGCCTTCTTTAAAGATAAGACTTTCTTATTTCTTATTCCTGGTATAAATAAGGAAATTGAAAACTATTCTTTTACAGGAGTGGATTATATCTTTGCCTTAAGCAAACCTTTTAACCAAGAAGAATTATCTTTCTTAGATCCTTTCCCTGGACTATTAGAAGCATTATTTTATGCAGATGAATGGCCAGGAGGACTCATATTTAATTCTAAAGAGGCTGCTTTTTACCCATTGCATAGTATTTCCCAGGCAAAGGCGTTGCAGAATAAGATTGATGAGAAGACAATGTTTAATAAAGAAGGGCATTCTTCATTTATTTACCATTTATCTGATTTACATCTAGGCCCTAAAAAAAAGTTGAAATCAGTTTCTAATTTATTAGATTCTTTAGATGAATGTGATCAGTATGCACATAGTTCTCATAGTAAGCAGGTCTTTATTACAGGGGATCTTATGAACTCTCCTAATACAAAGAATATGTATCAGGCTAATAGCTTTATGACAATGATTAGAAAGAGATATAAGGCAGATATCACCTTTGTGTTAGGTAACCATGATATGATAGTAAAAGGTCTTAGTATTGGTGGAAGACAACGTACAAAAGTTATAGCTTATTTACTAGGTGAAAAAATCAAGGTTATAGAAAAAGATAAGATTGTACTTGTAAAGATAGATTCTAATGCAGGTGGTAACTTAGCTAGAGGAATGATCACAAGAAGACAATTAGACCAAATAGACTCAGAACTTGCAGGTATAGAAAATCTAGAAGGTTATACGATTGTGGTCTTACTACACCATCATGTATTTAAAGTCTCTAAGTCAGACTTCTTAAAAATACAATGGCGTGAAAAATCTATATTTGGAAATATTCTAGATAAATCTAAAGCACTTGTGGATGCTAATATGTTTGCAACATGGCTTCAACAACGTCATATTAAATATGTCCTTCATGGCCATAAGCATGTCCCTTATTTTATGAATAAATATGGAACATATTATATCTCTGCAGGAAGTGCAACAGGTGGCTTAAAAGAAAGCGAAAGCCATTATTATTCTTATAATGTATTACGTTATGATTATATGGATAAGAAGATGAAAACATGTCTGATTTTCTATGATGATAATAAGAAAGCGGAAAGACAACGTGTTGAAGTATATTTAATGGAGGAAGATAAATGAAATTAGTTGATAAAATGAAAGATGAACGCTTAGGGATTGCGATTTTATATAATTTCTCTAAGGGATATGAAAAACCAGTTCCTATGGAACTTTATGATATTGTATTACCTTTTATTTATCATGATGCATTTAGAAAAGAAATTTTAAAGCATGAGACATTAAAAGATGTTATTGAAGCATCAATTGAAGCAGATCCACATTTTAAAGAAGTGATTCTAGACGCAATTAATGATGATGAAGGCATTACTTCTAAAGCATTAGGTATGGCTATGATGGGTGGAATGCTGACTTATGAGATGATTGATGGAAAAGTTTGTGGTAAATTACATGAAGCTGAAGTTTTAGACTTTAACGAATGTATTATTTTTGGTAAGATGATGCAGGACCATACAAAAGAAGAGATTCTTGGTTTATTACATCAGGAACTTCGTATTGTCTTCTTGCAGGTAGAAACACTTGGAAAAGATGTCAATACACATATCTTTGATGATCTTGGAAGAGTGACTTATCATGAAAATGTAGACCAGTTAGATGTTATTTCTCTTTGTAAGGATGCAGATATCGTTATTACAAATAAGAATCTGTTTAGAAAAGTAGAAATTGACCGCTGTCCTTACCTTAAGATGATTGCGGTAACTGCCACTGGCACAAACAATGTAGATTTAGATTATGCAAGGGAAAAGGGAATCCGAGTCGCAAACGTGAAAGGATATTCTACTGAAGCCGTTAGTCAGTTAACACTTGCATTATGTCTAGAACTTATTGAACATACATCACGCTATGATAGTTATGTAAAATCACAGCAGTATGAAAAGGATAAGGTCTTCTCATTCTTTGGTTACTCGTTTCATGAATTATCTACTATGACTTGGGGAATTGTTGGTCTAGGCGCAATCGGTCAGCGCGTTGCACGTATTGCGGAAGCATTAGGATGTCAGGTGCAGTATTATTCTACAACTGGACATCATCAGGATGAACACTTCAAGCAGGTGGATTTTGATACATTACTTAAAACAAGTGATATTATTTCTATTCATTCACCTCTTACAAAAGAGACAGAACATTTATTTGATGCAGAAGCTTTCAAGAAGATGAAAGACACAGCTTATCTCATCAATGTAGGACGTGGTCCTATTGTTGATGAAGAAGCATTAAGTGATGCATTAAATAATAACCTTATTGCAGGAGCAGGTTTAGATGTATTTGAAAAAGAACCACTTCCTTCAACAAGCCCACTATATAGTGTTGATCCTCAAAAGGTCGTTTTCACACCACATGTTGCATGGGGTTCAGTAGAAGCAAGACATCGTTTGATTCTTGAAGTACGTGAAAACATTATCGCTTTTATTAATGGCGAAGACCGTAATAACTGTTAAAAAGGAAAAGGAGGAGCCTATAAGAAGGCAAGTGTACGGTCAGAGATGATCGGAATTAACGTCTGTGGACTAGCGATAGGTTGAAACAGAAACATTTGTTTATTGTAGCATTTTAAAAAATGATTCAAATTATTATTGTATGTATTTTAGTATTACTTGGTATTTACTGTTTTAAGGTTTATCCATTAGAAAGAAGAAATACCAAAAAGCTCGCATTTAGTGCTTTAATTATTATCATCACATTGATTCTAAAGAGACTTACTATTATGGTGCCATTATTTGGTGCTGAAAGCTTAAAGATTGGTTTTGAATATATTCCAGTTATGTTAGCGGGTGTTATTCTTTCACCTAGCTATGCTTATCTCATTGGTTTAATTACTGATCTACTTGGTTTAGTGATTTCCCCAACAGGATTCCCGTTCTTTGGATTTACACTCAATCAGGTACTGATTGGCTTGATTCCATCGCTTATTGCTGTAAAAGTAAAGAATGTAGATGGAAAACGATTCAGTAAAGCTGTATGTCTCATGATCGCATTATTTGGTGGAGCAGGATCGCTTTTTGTTGCTTTACAAAAAACAATCTCTATCGGTAAAGTCACTTATACATTAACATCCTTACAAAAAGGTGTTATGATTGGACTCTGCCTTGTTGCCTCTCTAGGTTTTATCTTGTTCATGTTGAAACGCACAAAGAATATGAAAGACAATGATGTATCATTATTTGGTACTTGGCTATTAAGTGTTATTTTAGTAGAACTTGCTATTACATTCTGCTTAACACCTTTCTGGCTACAGATCATGTATGGCATTCCATTTGTGGTATCTGTAAGTATTCGTGTGATTAAGGCATGCTTTATTATTCCATTAGAAATCATTATTGGGTTCCCATTATTGAAACAGATGGATAAATTATATAAATAGGAGTATAGAAATGGAATATCAGGTCACAGTTGACCAGTTTACTGGGCCGCTCGATCTCTTGCTTCATCTAATAAAAGAACATGATATGGATCTTCTTGATCTTGATGTAGCGGCGGTATGTGACCAATATCTCGCTTATATTCAAACTATGGATCCTTCTCTCTTAGAAGCTGTCTCTGAATATTTAGTCATGGCAGCCTGG
>NZ_UQGV01000067.1 GCF_900540665.1 uncultured Catenibacterium sp.
TATACCGGCATATAAGAACTTCTAAAAAGATAATCAAAATTCATATCTAATTTTTATTTTAAAACTAGATGTGGCAGGTGCTACACTTGCGACTATTGTATCACAAGGGATCAGTGGTATCCTATGCCTTATACTCATAAAAAAACGTTTTACAGTATTACATCTAGAAAAAGAAAATAAAGTAATAAAGTCATCTATGGTTAAGAGTTTACTTGGTATGGGACTTCCAATGGGGCTGCAATACTCTATTACCGCAATTGGTTCAATGGTTATGCAGGGAGCCAATAACTCTTTAGGTGCAACTTATATGTCTGCCTTTGCGGCAGCAGCTAAAATCAAGCAGCTTGCCATCTGTCCATTTGATGCATTGGCCACAGCGGCTTCTACTTTCGCAAGTCAGAACTATGGCGCAAAGAAATATGATCGTATCAAAAAAGGTGTCATACAAACTGTTGTTGTAGGTATTATCTATGGCGTGATTGTAGGAATCTTATTGATTCTATTTGGTAGAACATTCTCAATGTTGTTTATTTCATCAAAATATAGTGCAGTCCTTGATGCATCCGCAAAATATATCGCCTATATGGGGTATTTCTATTGGGTTCTTTCAATTCTCAATGTATGTCGCCAGACAACTCAGGGAATTGGTTATTCCGGACTCGCAATATTTTCTGGTGTCATTGAAATGATTGCGAGATGTACAGTGTCATTAGTATTTGTACCAATAGCTGGTTATACTGCAATATGCTGTGCTGATCAGACAGCCTGGATTGTCGCAGCACTCTATTGTGTGTTTACATTTAGTTATTGTTTCAAAAAGATTCAAGAAGAATGACGATATTCAAGAGGTGTTATATGATACCTCTTTTTAAATTGTGTATTAAAATAGCTAGGACGACTAAAGCCACACATTTTAGAAATAGTTACAATAGAATAATCTTGAGATAATAATTCAGTGCTATGCACTAAACGTAACTCATTTAAGTAAACCATAGGAGAAGTATGGAGGTATTGAGAAAATAAACTGCAGCATCTAGAACGGCAGATAGAAATAGAGTCTGCCATATCCTGGATAGTAATCTTTTGGGATATATTATCTTCTAAGTAATGAATCATTCCTAACACCTTATCATAATCTTCTAGCGGTTCTTCTTTAGGTAGAATGATACTTACTAAATGAACGAGATGAGACGCGGTAGATAAAATAAGAAATGGGTTCATTTCAGGAATATTGAGTAAACCATATAATTTAGTAATCAGTACATGTATTGTATGATCATGAATAATGAGATAAGGCGCATGCTCATGATTAAAGAAAGAATCAAAATAGCTTAATAGGGATTCATGCATGTTAAAGGAGTCTCTTTCAATAGAGACTGTCATTAAATGTGCATTAGAAGAAAGTCTAGCATGAATTACATGTCTATTAATCATAAAGGCTTCTCCTTTATGAATAGTAATTGATTCTCCATTAACTAAATAGGATACTTCTCCATGAAGACAATAAATAAATTCTAAAGAATCATGGTCATGATAAATCATGTCATTTTCTGTATTTTCAATATGCTGTGTATGAATAGGAAACATGAATAAACTCCTTGTAAACGATAATGATATTATTATAGATAAATAATGAAAAATATTCAATAAAAATATACGATAATGATATAGAATGATAAAAATAGAATAAATAATAGTAAATGAAGATATGTTCATTGAATGTAAACGGCGACATTCTGTAAAAATAAACTTATAAACATACAATAATGATATTAATAAGCATTTTAAAGTGATTAAAAGTATATATAATATACGAAATTGATATGTTTATGCTTAATGTTAAGGATATGTTATAATTTTGATTAGGGAGCTGATAGGATGAAAGAAGAATTATTTGATGATTTAATATTAGAAAGAGGCTATGAATATGCTCAAGAAGGGGCAGTGGATCATGTGCGTAAAGTAGGAGAAGTGATCTATGCCACTGTTCATGGGACAGAAGATTACCATGTGAAGATGGACAATAATGATATGTTCTGTGATTGTCCTTATGCCAAAGAAGGGGCACATTGTAAGCATATGGCAGCTGTGATGTATTATCTAGATAGTCATCCGGTTTATGATGAGCATGTACTCATTGATGCATTAAGTGAAAAACAGGCCAAACAGTTATTAAAGAGCATATTAAAAGATCATCCAGAATACTTTGATCAATTACCAAAGGTAGAAAAGAAAGAAGAGATTAAAGAAAGTGTAGAAGAAGCTTTTAGAAATCATCCTGACAAGAAATCAGCTCGTGGTTATATTGTGAAATGTATTGATGAATACTATGATATTGATGTGTTAATACATACCTTTAAGGATTATTTAGAGGACAAAGTCGTGTTTCAATTATTGATTGATTATTATGGTTCTCTTGATATTAAAAAAGCTATTTCTTTTGTGAAATCATTGAATACAGATAAGCCATCTATTAAAAAGATGTATCAATCTTGTCTCAAGGACCTTTATCTTAAAGATAATAATCGTGACTCTTATCTAGATATCTTATGGACACTTGTAAGAGAGGATGGACAGATTGATTTTTATCGTGAATTAAAAAGACAATATTCAAAAAAAGAATGGGAGCCTTTAAGAGATGAACTTCTTAAGAACCTACCTCCTCGTGCGAGATTAGATAAGATCTACTTAGAAGAAGGCATGTATGATAATCTTCTTGATTTAGTTATACAAACACCGGGTCTCTATATTCTTGAAGAATATTATCATGATTTATTAGACTATCCTGAACAACTATTAAATAAGTATCTAGAAGAACTTAAGCCACTTGTAGGTAAACAGGATATCACTCACTATCTTAAAGAGATAGAAGAGATTCCTGGAGGTATACAGTTTATTTCAGTCAATAAGTTGAGAAAATAAAACCATTTAAGCGTATAAAAAGAGTAGGGAGATCAATCTCCCTACTCTCTTAGTTTTTCTAGGCTCATAATAAAGAAACTGATAATAAGCAGGATACTTGATACCCAGATGACATGAATGGACATTCCTCTAGAGAATAGACCACCGAGTCCTGCACCAAGTCCAAAGAAGAAAATAATACCATAATAGTAGAATGCACGTCTTAAAGAGGCCTTATTATGGGTTTCTGTATAATCAGCCAAAGCACTTGTCCCATTACGGATATTTCCAATACACATAGTAGATGCATAAGAATAACCACTTACTTTTCTAAATGTCTGTACCTGCAGAGCACATGAGAATGAGACGAGAATAGTTGCTAAGTTATCTAAATGATGAGGAATGAGTCCTACAAAGAATAGAATCACTATTTCTATGACAAGTATTCCCTGTCTCCAATGCATCTTCTGTGCATATTTAAAGCGAGAATGCACGATATCCGCAATAAATATTCCGGATGCAAAGGCAATTAAAGGTAATAAATATTTTAATGCAGTCATCCATTCGCCACACATAAGATGATTGCTTAATAATACGACGTTGCCTGTCTGGGCATTCGAATAAACACCACCACGTGCAAAATAAGTATAAGCATCCTGAAAGCCACCTGACATTGCTAAAAAGATACTATTTATAAAAGCTTCAGACATCTGTCTTTCACGTAAAAACCATTGAATAAGTTTGTCTTTCATAACATACTCCGTTGTAAATTTAAATCAAATGCATTATACTGAATGAACAGAAATATGTAAAAAGTATTTTTGATATACTGATGATATGATTATTATATGGGAGGGCGCTTATGGCAAACTATGATTATTACAGAATATTCTACTATGTAGCACAATACCAGAGCTTCACAAAGGCGGCAGAGATGTTAAGAAACAACCAGCCTAATATCACCCGTTATATCAATAATCTAGAAAGCGAACTAGGCTGTAAACTTTTTATTCGTTCAAATAGAGGTGTAAAATTAACACCAGAGGGAGAAAACTTATTTGAACATGTAGCAATTGCCCAGGAACATTTAAGACTAGGAGAAAGTGAATTACAGAAAGAAAAGGAATTAAACAGCGGTCTGATTACTTTAGGTGTTAGTGAGAATGCACTACGTATATTCCTTTTTGATCATCTAGAACGTTTTCACGAACAATATCCACATGTACGCCTGCGTATCACAAATCATACAACACCAGAAGCATTAGAATCATTAAGAAATGATTTATGTGATTTCTCTGTTGTTACAACGCCGATAGACTTACCACATTTATTACAGGTCTCAGTACTTGACCATTTTGAGGATATTCTCATTTGTGGGAAGAAATATAAGGACTTTGCATCAAAATGTCACTCTCTAGATGAATTTAAGGATACACCTTTTATTTCTCTTACAAGTCAGACAGGAACAAGAAACTTCTATAACCAATATTTCTTAGATAATGGTGTTTCTTTCCATCCTGATATAGAAGTCTCTACAACAGATCAGATTATCCCTCTCATTGTTCATAATTTAGGTATTGCTTTCTATCCTAGAAAACTAGCCCAGCCATACCTAGATAAGGGAGAAATCTATGAAATCCCGTTGATTCAATCCTTACCACATCGAAAGGTATGCTTAGTTAAGGATCCTAATAAATCACAAAGCATTGCCTCTAGTAAACTAATTGAATCACTCACACATCATTAAGGAGGAGTTATGCCACTGCTTATATTTATGATAGGTACATGTTTTGGCAGTTTTATATCCTGTATGTCACATCGTTATATCACACACGAATCAATACTTGGAAGAAGTCATTGTGAACATTGTGGACATACATTATATATATTAGATCTTATTCCAGTATTATCGTATATATTACTTAAAGGACAATGTCGTTATTGTCATCATAAGCTTAATATGAGTCTGCTTGTTCATGAATTGACTGCAGGCTTTTTATTTGTCTTATTTTATATTCATGATGGTTTAACCACCCTCTATTTTTCTCATATTGTCTCTTTCACATGCTTTTATATTATTTCTATTATTGACTTACATCTCTATGAAATACCTGATACATATCTTCTTATTAGCTTATTATGTAGCTTTAAGATTGTGTATCTCAAAGAATCTCTTATATTTATGTTATTTCTTGTTTTATTTGTTTATCTTTTTTATAAGATTACTGGAAAAGAAGGATTAGGTGGGGGAGATATCAAGATGTTAGGTGTCTGTAGTCTTTCCTTAGGCTTCTATCAAACATTAAGTATTTTATCTATTGCCTGTTTCTTAGGAATCATCTTCTCTTTTATAAACAAAAAGAAGATGATTCCCTTTGGTCCCTTTATTACTCTTGGGTGGTTAATCATATCTTTATTTGACAGTTTCTTTATACTGTAATACTATTTTTGTCATAGGAGGTATTTTTATGACACTCTTTGAAGAAACATTCAATGAACCTCTTCCTTCAAGACTCAGACCTGATAATCTTGATGAATTTGTCGGGCAGACACATCTTGTAGGAAAAGGAAAAATACTAAGAAGACTCATAGAAACAGATTCTATTTCTTCAATGATCTTCTGGGGACCACCGGGTGTAGGAAAGACCACACTTGCTAGAATTATTGCCTCCCATACACATTCTTCTTTTATTGATTTCTCTGCTGTGACAAGTGGTATTAAAGAAATAAGAGAAGTGATGAAGCAGGCAGAAAACAATCGTGTCTTTGGTGAAAAGACAATTCTTTTTGTGGATGAAATACATCGATTTAATAAATCCCAGCAAGATGCTTTTTTACCTTTTGTAGAAAAAGGAAGCATCATACTTATAGGTGCAACAACTGAAAACCCATCATTCGAAATCAATGGAGCTCTTTTATCACGCTGTAAAGTCTTTGTCCTCAATGCACTTGAAGAAGAGGATATTGTATCATTATTAAAGCATGCGATTACAAGTCCTAAGGGATTTGGAGACTTAAATATAGATATGTCCGATGATTGTTTACACCTTATTGTAGCTTTTAGTAATGGTGATGCAAGAAATGCATTATCTACTTTAGAAATGGTAATTAATAATAGTGATGAGCATGATGGAATTATTCATGTTACTAAGACCATCATTGAACAATGCACACAAAAGAAATCTCTTTTATATGATAAGAAGGGTGAGGAACATTATAATCTGATAAGTGCTTTGCATAAATCAATGCGTAATTCTGATCCTGATGCGGCTGTTTATTGGCTGGCAAGAATGTTGGAAGCGGGGGAAGATCCTCTTTATGTCGCAAGAAGAGTGATTCGTTTTGCGAGTGAAGATATTGGTTTAGCAGATCCTCGTGCTTTGTCTATTGCGAATGATGCTTATACAAGCTGCCATTATATAGGTATGCCTGAATGTTCAGTGATATTAACGCAGGCTGTTGTCTATATGTCCATGGCACCTAAATCTAATGCCTTATATTTAGCCTATGAAACAGCTAAAAAAGATGCATTAAAAGAATTATCTGAACCTGTACCATTAGTTATTCGTAATGCACCTACAAAACTTATGAAGGAACTACATTATGGGGAAGGCTATCAATATGCTCATGATACAAAAGAGAAGATTACGAATATGCAATGTCTGCCTGATTCATTGAAAGATAAAGAGTATTATCTTCCTACAAATCAGGGTGCAGAGAAACAATATAAGAATAGATTAGATGAAATTAAGAAGTGGAGAAAAGAAAATCAATGAGTTATTGTGTGAAATGTGGTCATGAATTAATAGAAAAAGAAAATGGGATAGATGGTATGGTTCCTTATTGTCCTCATTGTCAGGAATTCAGATTCCCGATGTTCAATAGTGCAGTAAGTGCTTTGGTACTCAATCCCCAAAAAGATAAAATCCTTCTCATCCAACAATATGGACGTAAGGATAATATCTTAATAGCTGGATATGTCACAAAAGGTGAAAATGCAAAGCAGGCCCTCTTTAGAGAAGTCAAAGAAGAAACAGGGCTTACTATTTCTTCTTATGAATTCAATGACAATGAATACTATGCACGTACGAATACATACATAAATAACTATATCGTCGTTGTGGAAAATGAATCATTTCATTGTAATGAAGAAGTAGATTATGCAAAATGGTATGATTTGAAAGATGCAATGAATATCATTAAGCCAGATTCTTTAGCACAGGAATTATTGAGAAGATACTTATACAAAAGAGAAAATAATCTTGTCTTCACAAAATAAAAGACGACTATTTGAAGTAGTCGTCAAGTAAGTCATTTTTTATTGTGAATGTAGGGTTTCCCATATAACCCGGAGCCACTTCAAATTGATCAAAACAGATGACAAGCTCACCTTGTTTATTAATATAGTAGCTTTGATTCTTAGAAATAGTTTTAAAGCGTGGGTTATCACCTTTTTGACACCAATAGACTTTATTGGTGTCTTTTTTCATTTCTGCTTTCATTTGTCTTATTATTTCTTTAGAAATCACATCTTTATAATCACTGTTCTTGAAATAAGCAGAAAGGGGAGTGCTTTTCCCTGTAGATTTATTAATTGTATAATAAACATTCTTTGTATAACTGTCTGCCTGTGATTTATGTAATTCTAGTTTGAGTGTGAAAAGCTGATCTGTATTATAAATCACTTTATGAGTTACAAAATAGTAGCCACCATTCTTCTCTTCTTTGTGAATAAAATTCTTAATAGTAGATGCCATCTTACGATTCACTACATCAAGAGCTTCCTGTTTGTTATTATCTGCAGTTGTAATCCATGGGACATGGGATTTCTTCACATCTACAGTAAATAGGTTAGAGAGAGTCAGTCTATTTGGTGTATCAGTATCTTTATTGAGTTTATGATTAATAAGTACAAGTATAGTTACAAGGACAATTATAGAAAGTCCTATCTTTTTCCAAAATGTTAGTTTATGCATAGTATCACCTAACTTACATTATACACAAAAAAACTGTTCTTGCGAACAGTTTACTCACCAAATGAGATACCTACAAGCTTTGCGCTCTGTACGATTTCTCCCTCAGTATCTACAAATTTCAATTTTCCTGCAGTCGCTTCTAATGGGATATGTGTTACATGATTGCCCTGTAATACAACATATTCACCATAATGTTTCTTGATGATCAATCTTGCACCTTCTACACCAAAACGTGTAGAAATTTCACGATCATAACTATTAGGGTTACCACCACGTTGTGCATGACCAATACATGATACACGAATCTCCGCATCGATTTCCTGACTTAATTCGTCAGCTACTTCATAAGCTACAGAACGACCTTTTCTTGCAAGAACCTTTGTTTTATAGTCTTTTCTCTTCATTAAGGCATCTGCTTCAGAAATAGCACCTTCTGCACAGGCAATAATCGCATAGTTCTTTTCGTTCTTTAATGTTTCTTTTACTTTTTTCGCAACTACTTTAATATCATATGGAATCTCAGGCAAGAGAATGACATCAGCACCTGCTGCAATACCTGCAGATAAGCAGATATGTCCTACCTTATGACCCATGACTTCAATCACGAAGACACGACTATGACTTGCGGCAGTTGTCTTGATTTCATCTAGATAACGTGTCGCAATTGCAGTAGCAGAAGAGTAGCCGAATGTATAATCAGTACCCCAGGCATCATTATCAATAGTTTTGGGTAATGCTATTACATTCAATCCTTCCTGTGATAACATATTAGCACTTTTAATAGAACCATTACCACCAAGTACAACTAAGCAGTCCAATTGAAGTTTCTTATAAGTATTCTTCATGGCTTTGACTTTATCAAAACCATTTTCAATAATACGCATACGCTTGAAAGGACATCTAGAACTTCCAAGAATTGTACCACCTACGTTTAAAATATCATAAAAATCTTTGGGCTTCATCTTTCTGTATTTTTCATACATTAATCCTTTGTAACCATCGATAAAGCCGATGATTTCAACATCTTTTACATTTCTATAAAGAGTTAAAGCCAACCCACGCATAGTTGCATTAAGGGCCTGACAGTCTCCTCCGCTTGTTAAAATACCAACGCGCATATTGTACCTCCCTTATACTTTCTTCTTAAAGAAGTATTCCTGACTATTGATTTTCTCCTGTTTATTCTTTACACGTTTATATGTACCATCATTTAATAAACGTGATGCTTTCACATTATCACGAAGCATTATATCAAACATATTAAGAATAGTTTTCTTGATACGAGGATCATGAATTGGTGCACCGACTTCAACACGTCTTTCTAGGTTACGTGTCATTAGGTCGGCAGAAGAAATATATACTTCTGGATTTTTGTTACCAAATATATAAATACGAGAATGTTCTAGATAACGTCCGACAATAGATATAACTTGTATATTTTCTGTATACCCCTTAATACCAGGAATAATACAACAGATACCTCTGACAACTAATTGAATCTTAACACCTGCCTGACTGGCTTCTACAAGCTTTTCAATCATCTTCTTACTTGTCACTGCATTACACTTAAAGCCTACATAAGCAGGTTTACCAGCTTTTGCAAGAGCAATCTGCTTATCAATCTTTTCAAAGATTTTTGAAATCATACAATGAGGTGCAACTAATAATACATTCGCATTATGATCTGTTTCACCTAAACATAAATGTGTAAAGAGCTCATTGGCTTCTTCACCAAAAGCATGTTCTGAAGTCATCAAACAGAAGTCAGTATAAAGCTTAGAAGTCTTTTCGTTATAGTTTCCAGTACCAATCTGAGTTAAGTACTTGATACCTTCATCTGTACGATAAGTAATAAGACATAGTTTGGAATGAACCTTTAATTCACTTAAACCATAAATGACATGACATCCAGCACTCTCTAACTGTTTAGACCAGGCAATATTGTTTTCTTCATCAAAACGTGCACGAAGCTCTACTAGGACTGTGACATCCTTACCATTTTCTGCAGCACGAATTAAACTCTTAACAACCTTAGAATTCTTTGCAACACGATAAAGTGTCATCTTAATACTGATCACCTGTGGATCACGACTTGCTTCGTCTAAGAATCTTAAGAATGGTGCCATAGATTCATAAGGATAAGAAAGTAGTATATCATGCTTTAATACCTGTTTAATCATAGGGACAGTATTTTCTACAAGTGGAGAATTACGCGCTTCTAAACGCTTATAGAATAATTCTGGATGATGTGATTTTAAATAATCCTGTAAAGTAAATACAAATGAGAACTCTAACGGACTGTCTACTTCAAATATCTGACCACTAGAAAGATCTAAGAAATGTTTCAACATATCTACTTCAATATCTTCAAGACCTGGAGACATTTCCATTCTTAAAGGTGCAAGCTTTCTTCTCTGCTTTATAAGAGTTTCCATCATCTCACGATAGTCTTCATGTTCCTGTAAAGAATAATCATCCTCTTCAATATCAGCACTTCTTATAATACGAATTATAGAAGCATTCTTAACTGTTTGTCCATGGAAAATAACAGGAAGATACTTTTTCACAATTTCTTCTGCCAAAATGAACTTACCAGGTTTGCTAGGTAACGCAATAAGTCTTTCATCAAAAGCGGCAGAGCATGAAACAATCCCCATCTTTCTCTTACCCTTTTTACTTTCTAATTGAGTCACAATATAGAGTTCACCATTATTAAGGAAAGGAAATGGCTGTCTTTTAGAAACAACCTGTGGTGATACAAGTGGAAGCATTTCCTGTGTGAAATAATGTTCGAGGAATTTCTTGTCTTCTTTATCCTTTATATCATCATAATTAACAAGCTCTACACCATACTCCTTCATCTTTTCAAGATTGGTTGAATAGATCTTATCTCTCTTCTTATATAGATACTTCACCTTTCTCTCACAGGCTTTGATCTGTTCAGAAGATGTCATATTTGTTTTGTTCTCCTTTAGGGCAGGATAAAACAAAGCCTGATCAAATAAGAATCCTAAACGCACTCTAAAGAATTCATCCAGGTTCGTCTGGAAAATAGAAATGAAAGTCAGACGCTCTCCTAACGGCACACTTTCATCTTTGGCCTGCATAAGTACGCGGTCATTAAACTTTAACCAAGACAATTCTCGGTTGTCTTTATAAATATTCATAATCATTCCTCCATAGTCTCATTATAGCGTTAATTTTATCATTATACTAATATGAGTGATATTTAGTTTATATAAATTATATATTAAAGTTGTGTAAAATTTGTGCATTTCATATTTTTTGTAAGAAATAAATACATATTTTTGAGCAAATTTAGAAAAATGACTAAATGAACAATGGTCATTTTTGTTGACTTTTATTCGTAACATTCTAAAATGAGAATATGTGAAAGAGAGAGGATGTTGATTATGAATACATTAGATAAAGTATCACATGCTGCTGAAAGAAAAGCAATGGAAGTTGTGATTGACCGTATTGTGAAAGGATTAGATAAGGATCGTAATGCAGAATATTTAAAATTAATTGATCTTGGAGAAAAGTTCTATGGTAAAGGATTTACTAAGGAAAATTATGATGCTGCTAGAACGGCTGTACAGGATCCAAACAATAAATGGGTGAACTATATCAATAGTGTGATTGATGAAGCAAACCCAGAATTCATTAAAAAGACAGCTTTAAATCTAGGTTATGAAGCATTCTTTAGAGGTACAAAAACAATTCGTGAAAACCGTAAGAAATATAACTGTAATATTCCTTGGTTGATTCTATTTGACCCAACAAGTGCCTGCAACATGCATTGTGAAGGATGCTGGAGTGGTACTTATGGACATAAAAGCAACTTAACTTTTGAAGATATGGATAAGATTGTTACACAGGGTAAGGAACTAGGTGTGTACCTTTATTTATTAACAGGTGGAGAACCACTTGTTAAAAAGAAGGAAATCATTAAACTTGCAGAAAAGCACAATGATGTAGAATTCGCAATCTTCTCAAATTCTACTTTGATTGATGACGCATTCTGTAAAGAGTTAGTTAGACTTGGTAATATTACTTTCTTATTATCTATTGAAGGAACTCCAGAAACAAATGATGCAAGACGTGGTGATGGTCATTTTGTAGCCGTTATGAAGGCTATGGATCTATTAAAGAAATATGGTATCGTCTTTGGTACATCTATCTGTTATACAAAATATAATGTAGAAGCTGTCACAAGTGATGAGTTCTTTAAGATGATTACAGATAAAGGAGCACGCTTTGGTTTCTACTTCCATTATATGCCAGTAGGAAACAATGCAGTCACTGATCTATTACCAACAATGGAACAGAGAAAATATATGATTGATCGTATTAGATATATTCGTTCAGATAAATGTGATATTAACTTCTATCCAATGGATTTCCAGAATGATGGTGAATATGTTGGTGGATGTATTGCCGGTGGTAGAAACTACTTCCATATCAACTCAAATGGTGATGCTGAACCATGCGTATTTATTCATTATTCAAATACAAATATTCATGAAAACTCAATTCTTGAAATGTTGCAGTCACCTCTATTCATGGCTTATCATGAAGAACAGCCATTTAATGAAAATCATTTAAGACCTTGTCCAATGTTGGAAAATCCATCATTATTAAGAGAAATGGTGAAACGTACAGGTGCGCATGATACCAATATGGAATCTCCTGAAACAGCAGATCACTTATGTGATAAGTGTGAAGACTATGCAAAAGAATGGGCACCTATTGCAGAAGAATACTGGAAAGATCATCATCATCCTCATCCTAAGTATGAAAACTATGCACCAAAGAGAATGGAAGAATTAGGATTACATAACGAAGAATAACTATGAGGCAGTTTAGTTTAAACTGCCTTTTACTAGTGTGCCGGGCATGGCACTGATTCAGTCGGAGATAGTCCGACCACAGGTAAT
>NZ_UQGV01000068.1 GCF_900540665.1 uncultured Catenibacterium sp.
ATTTTAAAATCAAAGAGGTTTTTGGTATTTAGTCGCTTAACTTAATACCATTGGATAAGTAAGATATTGTCTCTTTTTTGTAGTATGAATGTATATAGAGTAGATTTATAACATGATTGACACCTTATATGACACCATGTTATAATAAGAACAGGAGAAATGAATTATGTCGAAATGGGATAAACTAATTTTGAAAATTAGTGCATTATCAAAAGATTTACGTTTTTCTGAATTGAGAAAAGTATTGGAGAGTTATGGATATGTAATGAATAATCCTAAAGGAGGAAGTAGCCATTATACTTTCAGAAAAAAAGGGTGTATGCCTATCACAATACCTAAACATCAACCAATAAAAAGAGTATATGTTGAAATGGTAAGATTAATTATAGAAAAAGAGGAGAAGAATAATGAAAACGCTCAATGATTATATGGCTTTACCTTATCGTTTAGAAATAGTAGAAGATCAAGAAGAGGGTGGATATGTAGTTTCTTATCCTGATCTTCCAGGTTGTATCACTTGTGGAGATACAATAGAAGAGGCCATGAATAACGCAAAGGATGCAGAGAAAGCATGGATAGAAGCAGCATTAGAAGAAGGTATTGAGATTAATGAACCAGATAGCATTGAAGATTATTCTGGACAATTCAAATTGAGAATTCCTAAGACTTTACATAGAACACTTGCTTTGCATGCTAGAAAAGAAGGAATCAGCATGAACCAATATTGCGTCTATCTCTTATCTAGAAATGATGCATTACTTTCAAAATAGAACATCATCACTTGAACACATACACTTGTATGTGTTTTTATATATAGAAATGAAATTTCAATATTTAAGGTATTAGCTGAACATATATTTCGATTGATAATTTACATTGTTTTATTTGTCTAAAATGCGAAAAATCTTTTTGTCACCAGCCGGTGCAATTAAGCATGATGGAATCGTACCATCTATGTCTTATAAGTGGTTCATTGGTATGTGGGCTTGGGACTCTTAGAAACAGGTTGTAACTACTACTCAGTTTAATCCAGAATTAGCTAAAAATAATATTAGAGCATTATTCGACTACCAGATCACTAAAGAAGATGCTATTCGTCCACAGGATGAAGGTGCTATCATTGACTGTATTTTCTATAACCAGAACGAAGACCGCGGCGGTGATGGAGGAAACTGGAACGAATGTAACTCTAAACCTGCACTTGCTGCATGGGCAGTTCAGAGTGTTTATGAAGCAACTGGTGATAAGGAATTCTTAAAAGAAATGTATCCTAAGTTAGTTGCATATCATAACTGGTGGTATAAGAACCGTGATATCGATAAGAATGATATTGCTGAATACGGAGGAATGGTTCATGAAACATGCTATGACTGGCAGAACTATGAAAAACCTCTAACTGGTGAAAGCTATTATATCGGTGAAGAAGTAGAAGGTTTTGGTAAGATCGTTGGTGTACCATCTGCTGATGGAAATTAGCTACCTCTTTTTTTATTTCAATTTATTTCTCTATTTCATAGATGTTTCATATATGGCGGATATGATGAAGAAAAGGAGATGATAAAAAATGAAATTAATAAGAAAAGTAATGATGTTAGGAGTAGTATGCTTAAGTATTGCACTAGTAGGATGTCAAAATAAGACAGAGGCTCTTACAAGTTCAGTGACTATTAAGGATAAAACAAGTTTTAAGCCAATGAATGAGACAATAGATTATAAAGAAGATTATGTTTATGAGTATCTAGGTCTTAAATTCAGCTTGTCTCAAAATATAAAAGAGGCTATGAACAATAAAAGTCTTGTTATGCTTGATTCTCAAAGTGCTTTAAATGAAGAACTAAGATATGCCTTTTTATCTTTTAATAAAGTTTCTCGTAGGCAGCAGGATGCTGTTGTTCAAAATATGAACGAATATATGAAGTGGGAAAAGAACCTAGAACGTTCAGGAACTATTGGAATGTATAAAAAAGGAATGTCTGAAAAAGAAATAACAGAACTGACTCAATGTACATATCATAAAAAAATAGGTATTTCTCATGATGGACAGTATTCTTATTACATAAGTTATCAGAATGATACATTTAAAAGAGAACTGGAACAGTGTCATATAGAAATTATTGATCGTTTAGAAGAGAATGATAATGGTTTTGTTTTAAAGGAAAAGAAGGATTTAGAAAATACAGAGGTTTTCAATGATTAAACGTTCTATTTATTATGTCACAAGAAAGAAAAAACGTTCATTAATTATAATGATGATTTTAACGATTATTCTCTCATGTTTATATATTTCTTCCAGTATTACAATATCAGCCGCTCAGTTAGAAAAGACCATGTATGAAGCAGCAAATACGTCTCTATCGGTCACAAAGAAAGATCAATCATTATTTGACTATAGGGAATATAAGGAAATCAAACAAGCTAAAGGCTATACATTACATTATGAAGGTCTCACTCAACCAAGAAACCTTCATGTCATAGAAGCACAACAGTCAGTAAAAAGAGATGATTTGAGTGATGAATATAAGAACGTTATGTCTTATCTCGCAACGAATCAGACAAAATCTCATGCTTTATTTAAAAGTGGCAATTTTGTATTAAAAGAGGGCAGACATATTCAAGAAACTGATTGTAATAAGGTGATGGTTCATGAACAATTTGCGAAAAAGAATCATCTTGCATTACATGATTTTATAAATTTAGACAATAATAAGAAATATGAGATTATTGGTATTTTTTCTGGTAAGAAACAAGAAAGATATACAGGTTTAACATCAGATTTTAGTGAAAATATGTTGTTTATGGATTATTCTTCACAACAGACAAACAATGTTCATAAAATAATCATGTACTTTGATCAT
The DNA here is from genome assembly GCF_900540665.1 of uncultured Catenibacterium sp. Taxonomy (GTDB): domain Bacteria; phylum Bacillota_I; class Bacilli_A; order Erysipelotrichales; family Coprobacillaceae; genus Catenibacterium. Next base: position 2,856 of record NZ_UQGV01000068.1, read on the forward strand.
TTGAAGGATACCCGTTTAATGATGAAGCAATTAGAAAAGAATCATCCAGATGCTCTTGTTGAAATGGATACTAAGACATATGAGGAAACATTAGAGGCAATTACACATATACAATATATTATAAAAGTGATTGTATGTTCTTTAATTGTTGTTGCACTTGTCGTTCTTTCTTTAATTTTAATTTTATGGTTAAGAGAGAGACTTTATGAAATAGGTATTTTATTATCAGTAGGATTCCACAAATCGGAAATTCTTGGTCAATTTATTTGTGAATTATTATTTGTTTCAATACCAGCGGCGGTTCTTTCTTTTGGATTAGGTCATATATTCCTGAAATATGTAATCAATGTTTTATTAAAGAATGCATATTCTCTATTATTTGAATATGGATTCAGACAAGAAGGAATGACTTTTATAGGAAGTTATGGGATTCTAGCAGGTGTAATCATCATTTCAGTTATAACGACATGTGGAATGTTTTTAATAAAGAAGCCCCAAGAGATTTTATCAAAAATGAGTTAGGAGATTAATATGACTATATTAGAAATAGATAATGTAAGCTATCGCTATAAGAATACAAGAGAGAATATTTTAGAAGATGTGAATCAGACATTTGAAAGTGGCCAGTTCTATGCCATTATTGGTGCCTCTGGTGCAGGCAAATCAACATTATTGTCATTATTGGCAGGATTAGATGAACCACAAGAGGGACATATTCTTTTTGAACAAGAAGATATTAAACAAAAAGGTTATAGTTATCATCGAAGACATCATATTTCCTTGGTCTTTCAAAATTATAATTTGATTGATTATTTGACACCATTAGAAAATGTGAGATTGGTTGATAAAAAAGCATCTTCCTCAATATTGATCGAATTAGGCTTGAATCCAAATCAGATAAAAAGAAATGTTATGAAACTTTCTGGTGGACAGCAGCAAAGAGTTGCTATTGCACGTGCCTTAGCATCTAAAGCACGTGTCATTCTTGCAGACGAACCAACAGGGAATTTAGATGAGAATACTGCAGATGAAATAATCACAATATTGAAGAAGATGGCGAAAGAACGCAATAAGTGTGTGATTGTTGTGACTCATAGCAAACAACTCGCTCAAAGTGCAGATGTTGTTTTAGAACTTAAGGATAAGAAATTACAGATTGTTTAATGGGAGAGAAGTATATGATAAAAAATGCATGGGCTTATGTAACAAGAAAAAAGCTTAAATCACTTATTATGATATCTGTGATTGCAATCATGTCTACATTAGGTGTATTAGGCTTAGCCTTAAAAGATGCCACAGATCTTTCGTCTAAGAAGAGTTTAGGAAATATCACAAATATTTTTTCAATGGAAATCAATAGACAATATAATCCTGGAACGCCTAGAGGCGGAGGCAATGTAAAAGGACAGGATATTAGTCAGATTGCTCAGTGTAAAGAGATTGATTCTTATGTAAAGAGAATCAATAGTGTAGCGGATTTAGTGGGCTATGATATTGTAGAAACACCTGAAACATTGGCTTATCAATCACCTGAAAGAGCAAAAAACTTTAAAAGTACAGTAATGCTTACAGGTGTGAATGATTCTTCAAAAGAAAATAAGTTTGTATCAGGGGCTTATAAATTAGTGGAAGGAGAGCATCTTAAAGCTGGTGATAGAAATAAGATTTTGATGCATAAGGATCTTGCTTTAAAGAATCATTTAAAGGTAGGAGACCATCTTAAAATCAAATCAAATTTATATGATGCGGATAATGAAAAGCAGGCAAATGAGATTGTTGAAGTAGAAATTAAGGGACTCTTTGATGGGCATAATAAGGGCGGCGCAAGTGCACCGCAGGAACTATATGAAAATACTTTAATCACTGATGTGCATAGTGCAGCACAGGTATATGGTGAAACAGAAAAGACAGCTGTTTATCAAGACGCTACTTTCTTTGTGAAAGGTCAATATGATTTGAAACAGGTCATCAAAGTATTAGAGAAGCTTGATATTGATTGGAAAAATTATGTTCTGATAAATGGTGCTTCTAATTATCCAGCTTTACAGATGTCTATTTCATCCCTATATGGAATGGCTGATAAATTATTTTATGGTGCATTGATTTTTGCTGGAATAGTTGTTGCGCTTCTTCTTATGCTCTGGCTTAATGCAAGAAAGAAAGAAATAGCTATTATGCTTTCGTTAGGTATGACAAAAATGAGAATTTTTGGTCAATTGATGACAGAATTAGTATGGATGATGATACCATCTTATCTTATTGCTTACTTTGTTTCTGGTGCTTTAGCACAGTCATTTGGTCATACAATCTTAAATGGGGTGACAGGAGATATAACTAAACAACTAGCAAGTCAGGGCGTATCAAGTCAATTAGGAGCAGGCGCTGAAGTAGATGGCTTTAATAAGACACTTACGAGTCTGAATGTGCATGTTTCTAGTGATATGATGTTTATTGTTATTGGCTTCATGACAGTTGTACTTATTATGGCGTTGGTGATTTCTTCATTTAGAATTCTTAAAAATAAGGAAGAATCACTTATTTATACACGTTAATAGATAAATATATGTGTATAATATAAAAAAGGAGGGATAGTATGGATTTACTGATTGTAGAAGATGATCCTATAATTAGAGATGGTATGAGTGAATATTTATCAGAATGGGGCTATCATGTCATAGAGGCTAGGGATGGTCGTGAGGCTTTATCCTTATTTAATAAGGATATCAAGGTTGTTCTTTTGGATATTCAGCTTCCATTTATGAATGGATTAGATGTTTTAAAAGAAATAAGAAAAGAAAGTAATATCCCTGTTTTAATGTTGACGGCATTTAATAATGAAGAATACAAAATAGAAGCCTTTACTCAACTTGCTGATGGCTATATTGAAAAGCCATTTTCTCTGCCTGTCTTAAAAGCGAGAATAGAGGGACTTATAAAAAAGTATTATAGTTCTATAGAAATATTCAAATATAAAGATCTAGAAATCAATTTCACAAGTTATACAGCTAAAATAGATGGAAAAGTCATAGATAGTAAGCCTAAAGAATTAGAAATATTAAAATGTCTTCTTGATCATGAAGGGCAGGTTCTGTCAAGGATGCAGATTATAGATCAAGTCTGGAAAGAAACAGAAGAAATTCCTTACGATCGTGTAATTGATGTCTATATAAAGGAACTTAGAAAGAAGTTACATCTAGATTGCATATTAACTATTAGAAATGTAGGCTATAAATTGGAGAGATGATGAAAAAACTAAAGATATTTCCTAAAATGTTTCTCCAGATATTTTCTATTCTCAGTATTATTGTCTTATTGATTCATATCTCCATTTACTTGATATTTCCTAGAACTTATCTGGATACTAGAAAGGCTGATATTAATAAAACGGCGAATGAAATATCTCATAATCTAGAAGGTAAGGAAATCAATGAGATTGAAAGAACAATTGATTTGTATTCTAAAAACAGCGATATAAAAGTATTTGTGAGTCAAAAAAATAAAGACAATGAAGTAAAGGTTACAAAAGATCTGAATGTGAATTTGAACAGCCTCAATAATTCATTAATTATTGAGGAAAGACGTATTACTTTAAATGACGGACATCAATTGTATTTGAAATTTATCTCTACTGCTGATATGGTGCAGGATGCTAAAGATTTAAGTTTAGGTTTTCTTCCTTATTCATTATCTATTTCTCTTTTATTATCTGCTATCGTATCATTAATCTATTCAAAATCAATTAAAAATAATATTGATGAAATTAAGAATGTAACTGATCAAATGATGCAATTAGATAAGAATGTCTGTTTAGTCCATAACAGTGATGACGAAGTAGGAGACTTAAAGAAGCAGATCAATGAACTCTATTTTACATTATTGAAGTCAATAGATGATGTAGAACTTAAAAATAAAGAAATTCTCAAACTTGAAAAACTTAAATATGAATTTTTAAAGGCTGCTTCTCATGAATTAAAAACACCTCTAGCAAGTCTTAAAATCATTCTAGAGAACATGATATATAATGTAGGAAAATATAAAGAGAGAGATGTGTATCTTGGACAATGTGTAGATATAGTGGATGATCTTTCAAAAAATATCTCTCAAATATTATCTATCTATTCAATAGATCATCTAAAGAACGATGAAGAAGATGTTATTATAAAAGATGTTCTTAAAGAAGTCCTGAATAAATATGAGTTGCTCGCATATCAGAAGAATATCGTAATCAATAACAAGGTTGGTTTAGAGCATATATATATTGGTAGAAATGCATTCAGTGTAGTTTTATCTAATTTAATAAGCAATGCGATTAAGTATAACTGTGATTATGGAAGAATAGATATAGGGATAAAAGAGAATTGTTTCTATATAGAAAATACCTGCCAGGAGAATCACATGGAATTAAAAAAAGATACAAGTCATGGACTTGGCTTATATATCGTAGGTAACCTATTAAACAATTATCAGATAGACTATCAGATTATTCAGACAAAGACCACGTATCTCTTTAAGATGAAGATACAATGATGTATAACATAGAATTAAAAATCACTCAAAGTGAGGATTCTGGAGGCAGCTCAGCTGCCTCTTTTCTTATACAACAAGCTACATAATAATGCACTAATTGGTATTGTTAATACAATATCAAGAGTACCAGTAATACCTTGTGACATTTCCATCGCAATGAAATCAGAATTCATTCACTGAGGATATTGAATCTGATAAGCAAGAAATGTGAGTAAAATTATCATAGAACTAGTATTGAAAACAAATATGAAAGTATTAAATATTGTACCAACTATATCTTTTCCAATATTATCTCCATTCTTGAACGCAAGAGTTTCATCTGCAGAATCTACATTTGTATCAAGATATTTCATATCTGTATCCTGATTCATCACAACTGTACTCTGAGTACTTGTCTGATTTGCACTTACCGCAACAACATGACTAAAAAATCATCCCCTCGTAAAACTTGTCTTAAGAAGTTATGAATAGAGATTGACATTTAATCTTATTATAATATAATTACCATAGGTAATTACTAGTGGTAATTAAAAAGGAGAAGTATATGAATAGTCAAAAAACAAAGAAAATGTTGGATAGCTGTTATATCGCAAAAAGAATATTGGACTTATTACCAGAACTTCCGGAAGGTGTTCTTCCTTCTTATATTCGTTATTTAGAGACAATTATTGATTTGAAGGAAAGAAATGGAAGAGTGAAGGTTTCAGAAATAAGTAAAGCATTGAATCTGCCTAGACCAGGTGTAACACGTACTGTAGGTTCTATGGTAGAAAAGGGCTATTTAAATAAGATATCTTCTAAAGAAGATGGTCGTGTCACTTATATTGAAGTAAGTGAAAAAGGACAGGCTCTATTTGAAAAGTTTAATAAGGATTATTTTGAAGACTTATCTCAAAGGTTAAGTGATATTTCTATTGAAGAAGCAGATTGTATGATTGAAACAATAGAAAAGTTTTATCAAGTGATGTGTGAAAGGAGAAAATCATAAATGAATTCAGATTTTACTCAGGGAAGTATTTTTAAGAAATTAGTCGCATTTATGATTCCTGTACTGGGAGCTTTAGTATTACAGGCAGCCTATGGTGCGGTTGACTTACTTGTAGTAGGGCGTTTTGGAACAACAGCAGGCTTATCAGCTGTTTCTACAGGAAGTCAGGTATTAAATCTTGTCACATTTGTGATCACTTAGTTCGCAATGGGTATTACAGTACTCATTGCAAGATATATAGGTGAAAAGAAACAGAAACATATAGGAGCCCTTATTGGTGGATCAACAATTCTATTTGGTATTGTTTCAGTAATTCTATTTATTATTATGGTGCTGTTTGCGACACCTATCTCTACACTGATGCAGGCACCTTTAGAAGCACTCAATCTTACTGCTACTTATGTAAGAATATGTGGTGCAGGTATTTTCTTTATTGTGGCTTATAATGTTTTATCAGCTATTTTTAGAGGATTGGGCGATAGTAAGTCTCCATTACTCTTTGTGGCAGTAGCATGTTTAATTAATGTAGTAGGAGACTTAGTCTTAGTCGCTGGATTCCATTTGGATGCCGCAGGTGCTGCAATGGCTACAGTACTTGCACAGGCATGTAGTGTATTATTCGCTTTAGGACTATTAAAGAAAAGAAAACTTCCATTTGAAATACATAAACATGATTTTAAAATCAATACTCATTGCATTCGTGCAATGAAGATCGGTGTACCTCTTGCATTGCAGGAATGCCTGACTCAGATCTCATTCCTTGCATTATGTGCCTTTATTAATCGTTTAGGATTAGAGGCATCATCAGGATATGGTGTAGCCTGTAAGATAGTAAACTTTGCGATGCTTGTGCCTAGTTCTCTCATGCAGTCCATGGTTTCATTTGTGGCCCAGAATGTTGGCGCAAATAATGAAAAAAGAGCCAAGCAATCTATGTTTACAGGTATAGGAATTGGATTATTTATTGGTGTTATTGTATTCTGTTTAGTAATGTTTAAGGGGGATATGTTAACAGGTATTTTTACAACAGAACAAGGTGTTATTAATCAGGGCTATGCCTACCTCAAAGGATTTGCATTAGAAACAGTTGTAACAGCAGTGCTCTTTAGCATGGTTGGTTACTTCAATGGTCATGATCAGACACTCTGGGTTATGATACAAGGATTAATTCAAACACTTCTTGTACGTCTACCTCTTTCTTATTATATGTCTATTCAGCCAAATGCCAGCCTCACTCAAATTGGGCTTGCAGCACCAATTGCGACTATTACTGGTATTATCCTCAATGTATGTTTCTATATATATTTGAATAAGAAAATGAATTAGATAGCAGAAAATGCTGTCTTTTTTAGTATAATAGAAATACAAGTGGAGGTGCTTATATGGAATGGGAATATAATTTTTCTAAACGTGTATTAAATAGAGGTTTTAATTACTATCTAGATGGATATGTAGAGAATATATATATAAACGCTAAAAAGATTAAGGCGGTTGTTTATGGGACACATCGTTATCATGTAGAAATTGCATTAAATGGAGATAACATAAAAGAGATGTCTTGTGATTGTCCTTATGCATTAGATGGACACAATTGTAAGCATATGGCAGCAGTTCTATTTGAATGGGAAAGACGTGTAAGTCATCCAGAAATAGCTAATTCAGAAATCATTGATGATGCATCAGATGATGATATACGTTCTTTTCTTTTGCAGTTATTTAATGAAAATCCTGAGTTAGCAGAACGCTTCAACCAATTTATATCAAAAGAAAACTCTATGGATGCAATGACTAGCGAATTATTTACAATTATAAATCATTACCAATACGCTCATAAATATATTAATATTGATAATACTGTGCCTTTTTGTGAGGACTATGAAAAATGCGTATTTAAGTGGTTTGATCTTTTGGAACAGAAAGAAGAATATATTAATGCGATTCGTTTCTTAACTGAGGCTTATAGTATATTAGACTCTCTTGATATAGATGAAGATGAACAACAACCTTATGCTTTGTCATATTATATTAACGAAGCATTTTCATATCTTCTTCCTTATTTGAATATATCAGAAAGGAAAGAAATTTTTGAATTTTTGCGCCATCAATTTTATTCTATGAAAAATTATTCTTTTAAAATAGATCTTGTAGAGACTCTTCTCAGTCGTTTTATGGGAGACGAATATGTAAAGTTTCAACTTGATTTCGTAGAGGAACAATATGATTATTTTGGTAAGTATCCTACTGTATTTAATAGAGAATTTATGATTAATTCAGTTGTGAATGATTATCTTGAACTCTTAGAAAAGAACAATGCATCAAAAAAGGAGTTAAAAGATGTTTATAAAAAATATTGGAAATATGATTCTGTAAGAATGAGTTGTGTTAAAGAATGCATGTATGATAAAAATTATGACCAAGCTTTGAAATATCTTGATAAGTGTATTAAACTTGACTACAAAGATCAGTCTCTTTATAAGCGTGATGTAGAGATGAAGAAAGATATCTACAAAAAACAAGGAAATAGAGAAGGCTACAGAGAAATGATAAAGATACTTGTCCTTGATTTCCGTGATGCTGGTATGGAAGAATACATAGAATTAAAAAATTTGTATACGAGTGAAGAGTGGATTAAGGAAGGAGATTCTATCATAAAACAGATCAATTCTGATTGTCTCTTATGTGATATATACGCTCATGAGAACCTTCATAAACAATTACTTGATAGTATAATAAAAAGTAACAATAAAAGCTTGTTGAAACAATATACTCATCTTCTTAAAGATGAATATCCTGAACAGTTACTTCATATGTATAGAGTGGCTGTTGAAACAGAGGCAGAGCATGCAAGAAGTAGATCATATTATCATCAATTAGTAAGAGATTTAAGAACTATGAAACGTATTGATGGTGGTGATAAAGTCGTAGATGAAATTATCAAAAAATGGAAGGATCAATACAAAAACAGAACTGCAATGATGGATGAGTTAAGCAGAATATAAGTCCGGTGTGATTTTCTTATTGTATGCTTGGCAGGGCACTCATTCAGTCTGACTACAAGACATTACCGTAAAGTGAAAAAGTGTTATCGCAATTTCTTTGAGCATACGTGTAGAAATAATATTAATATTACTTCTTTTCTACTTTGCTATAATAAAACTATACATTGGAGGTACCTATATGGAATGGGAAACTTATTTTCAAAAACGAATATTGGATAGGGGGTATGACTATTATTTTGATGAACGCGTAGAAGATTTACGTGTTAATTCTAATAGGATTAAAGCAGTTGTTAATGGGACAGATTTTTATCATGTAGAAATCAAATTAAATGGAAATAAAATAATAGGCATGTCCTGTGATTGTCCTTATGCATTAGATGGACATAATTGTAAGCACATGGCAGCTGTTTTATATGAGTGGCAATTAAGAGTGACTCATCCAGAAATAGATAGTTTACAGCTTGTTGAAGATGCTTCAGAAGAGGATGTACGATCATTTCTTATTCAAGTACTTGATGATAATCCTGATTTAGTAGAAACCTTTAAACAATATACGCAAAATGAATTTTCTCTAGATACAATGATTGATGATTTGGAGGGAGTTTGTGATTCTTATAGTGCTGGTTATCATTATATCGATTATGAATTTAGCCGTGATTTTTGTGATAACTATGAAGGTGCTGTTGATAAGTGGCTTGATGTTTTAAAGAAAAGGGATCAATATTCCCTCGCATTTAGATTCTTATTAAAAGCTTATGAAGTATTCTATAAGCTAGATATTGAGGATAATGGAGGTGAAACGGTTGCACTTTCTGTTATCATTATAAACCAATGGGCAAATATAATTATGTGTATGGATGACTTAGAAAGATTAGAAGCTTTTGTTGAATTAGGACAATACCTCAACAGCATGAGAGATTATTATGATAGCCAAAAGATTATTGAAATATTTTTTGATTGTTTAAGTGGTAAAGAATTCTTAAAGCTGAAGCTTGATCTTGTGAAAAAACAGTTAGACTACATAGAAAGTCATGATGATATTTTTAATAGAGGATATGCAATTGAAGGATTTGCGAAAAAGTATCTTGAACTCTTAAAGAAGAATAAAGCATCAAAGAAGGAGATAAGTGCTGTTCATAAAAAGTACTGGGAACATATTCCTATTAGAATGGACTGTGTCTATACTTGTATTAATAATAAAGAATATGACAAGGCTTTAGATTATATTGACGAATGTATTGATTTTGAATATGAAAATCAAGATCGTATGAAGTTTAATATAAAATTGAAGAAAGATATTTATAAGAAGCAGAGAAATATCAAAGCTTACAGAAAAGAATTAAAGAATTTGATTCTCTTTTTCAAGTGTGCCGGGCATGGCACTGATTCAGTCGGAGATAGTCCGACCACA
>NZ_UQGV01000069.1 GCF_900540665.1 uncultured Catenibacterium sp.
AGATAAATCTGCAAGTACCTATTGTTTTACGAATCCTGACTTTCTGCTCCTCTGTCGGATTTATTTCCGTCTTGAAGCTCTTCAGCAATTTCCTCATCCCTTTCTATCTGTTTTTTTATACTTACGAAGCCCTTTGCAACCTGCAGGAGAGCACATGAAGTATTGAAACAATATCCTACACGAGTTCTCTATCTGATTTCTAATCTAATTATAGAACAAATGGAAAATTCATGCATTAGGTTCAGCTTCGAGAACGCCGTTTAATAGGTGCTTATGAAATTTAATTTTCACTAACCTATGGTTTGTGGGTATTCAAATTATGCTTTTGATTTTTTGTTCCATTACTTCATCTAATAAATCGTTACACAGTTTCCATATTCTTCAATACACTGGTCTACAATAATTCCTTTTGCAATACAAAATCTTAAAAATGCAATGCGATTTCAGTAAATACTAATTATAAGTGTAATAACGCCTATTAGTTGGAGTTCGGTTTGCCTATAAAGTTTCTTCTCTATCCCAACGTTATAATGTCTTAACAGGTACGCCTTAAAGTTCAGCAAAATCCTTTGATTTATAATTTGTGATATTTGATGTTTTCATATTAAAGCTTTCCTTTGAGTAGATTTGAACACATTTAATCACAATAGTCGATATATTTAGTTACTTATATTTTCCTCTTTTTGATTATTATAGTATAGTTCTGTTCCTATTCCTACCAAATAGTATGAATTGACTATTCGAGGAATGAGTTTCCTTTATCTTTCTATGTAAAAGTATTCTAAACAAGAAATAAGTGGCTTACACATATATATACTCATTCATCAGAGTGAATTACTTCCTATTTTTTGAATTATTTTCATTATTTGTATTCACCTCTAAAATAGTGTAGAATACAAAAAAACGGAGGATATAAAGATGCTATCATTTGAAAGTGATTATACAGAAGGGGCACATCATGCCATTCTAGAAAAATTTATTGAAACAAATATGGATCAGCAGTCAGGATATGGAGTAGATGTATATTCTGAATCTGCAAGAAAAAAGATTGCGAAAGCGTGTGGTAAAGAAGATGCTGATATTTACTTTATTACAGGTGGTACACAGACTAACCAGTTAGTCATTGATACAATGTTGAAGCCATATGAAGGTGTTGTCGCTGCAGTGACAGGACATGTGGCGGCTCATGAAGCAGGGGCCATTGAATATACAGGACATAAAGTGCTCACTGTCCCACAGTATTTAGGTAAGTTAAAAGCATCAGATGTCAAAGAATTAGTAGATACATTCTATAACGATGCTAACCATGAACATATGGTATTCCCAGGTATGGTTTATATTTCTCATCCTACAGAATATGGCACACTTTATACAAAAGAAGAATTAAAAGAAATCTCAGATGTATGTCATGCTTATAATTTGCCTTTATTCTTAGATGGTGCAAGACTTGGTTATGGTCTCATGTCTTATGATACTGATGTAACACTAGAAGATATCGCAGAACTTACTGATGTATTCTATATTGGTGGAACTAAAGTAGGGGCATTATGTGGAGAAGCTGTTGTCTTTACTAAGAATAATACACCAGCACACTTTGTAAACCTTATTAAGAAACATGGTGCTTTACTTGCAAAAGGACGTTTAAATGGTGTTCAATTTGATGTTCTTTTTACAGATGATCTCTATTTCAAGATTTCAAGACACGCCATTGATATGGCTGAAAAGCTTAAAACAATCTTTAAAGAAAAGGGTTATGAATTCTATATTGATTCTCCTACAAACCAGCAGTTCTTTATTGTAGACAATAAGAAACTAGAGGAACTAGAAAAGCATGTACGCTATGGTTTCTGGGAAAAGTACGATGATACACATACTGTAGTACGTTTTGCGACAAGCTGGGCTACTACAGAAGAATCTATTGAAAAACTTAAAGAACTATTATAAAAAGATTCCTCACGGAATCTTTTTTAGTGCCATGCTGTAGTACGTTCATCTATGACCTGGCCGTTTTCAATTTTATAAAATCCTAATACGATAGTAGTACCATTCTTTGTTTCCTCATAAACATATTCATGCTCATGAGTTTCATAATAATTCAAATGACGTATTACACCATCTTTATTATAAACAACTGCATACATCCATCCCTTTGCACTGATACCATAATTTATATCATCATAATGAAGGTAATCAGCGACCATTCTCAATTCTTTTCTGATCTCATCAGCATTATTACCAGCCATATCACCTTTAGTTGTTAATGCATCCTGACCAGTCACAATAGAACTATTTGTCTTCCCATTATAATAAAGATTATAAAGTGTATCATCCTGCTCAGTTCCTTGAATCACAACACCTACATGATCCTTATACCAGCTAACACTCCATACATCTTCTCGAATACTTCCACCATCATCTGATAATACAAAGTCCATCTTATTGATTATCGTATCATTCTTTTTAAGAAGCAAACGTCCATCTGCACTGCTGAAGAATAGAGGCGCTCCGACTGACTGCATCACAACCTCATATTCATAATAAGACTCTTTAGCTACTGTCTCTACATGATACTTAATCATATAAATAAAAAGTCCATAAAGTAGACCAATAACTAGCACAATACTTAATACGATTCCTAGAATCACTTTTAATACTTTTTTCATATAAACTCCTTAGAAAAAAAGAAGATCTTTCGATCTTCTTATCTACCAGCACCTGCATAGTGAGATGCATAATAACCACTATTTAATGAAGATACTGTAACACCAGTACTTGAGTTAGCAGCATGAACAAACTGTCCATTACCGATATAGATACCTACATGTGAGATACCTGACTTATAAGTTCCTGCGAAGAATACTAAGTCACCAGCACTTAAGCCATCCTTAGATACTCTTGTAGTAGAACTATACTGAGCAGAAGCAGTTCTTGGTAATGACTTACCATTTTGTCTATATACCCATGAAGTGAATCCAGAACAGTCAAATGCTGTTGGCCCAGAAGCACCAAATACATAAGCAGAACCTACTCTAGATAGACCAGTTCCAACAATACCGCTATGTCCACCCTTAACACTTGTTCCACCTGCATTGTATCCACCTCTTGATGGAGCGGCAGCTACAGTGACTTTAGCACTTGCATTTGCTGTATTACCAGCATTATCAGTGACTGTATAATTTACTGTATAACTTCCAGACTTAGAAGTATTGACAGAACCACTTACATTGACTTTGCTTGTTACATCACCATCAAGATTATCAATAGCAGAAGCAAGGTTTGACTTTGCATCAAATGATGAACCATACTTCACATTAATATCATTAGACTTTAATGTAATAGCAGGAGCAGCAATATCAGCTACAGTTACATCATAAGTATTTTCAGTCTTATTACCACTTGCATCAGTTGCAGTCACCTTAATAGGCTGAGTACCATCTAACTTCTTAGTATCTACTTCACCTTCAACAGTTAAAACAGGATTCATATCATAGTTATCCTTTGCTTCAACATAGTTGTTGATATCAAAGTTATCACCGTAGTTTACTACGAAGTTACCATTCTTTAAGTTCATTTCAGGAGCAGATGTATCACCAACATTGAAAGTAAACGTCTTAGTAGCAACATTACCCATGTTATCTTCAACAGAAGCATTGATCACCTGTTCACCTAACTGAGTTGTATCTAATTCCTTATCGAAATTAACGAAGTCTGTTACATCACCATCAACATTATCAGTTGCTTTGATGTACTGTTTTAAATCGTTGCTGCCATTGGCTTCAACATTGATGACAAATCCATCATCAGTCTTAGATTCAAGAACTGGTGCTTCATTATCTACAACCTTAACATTAACAGTCTTAGTTGTTTCATTATTGAAAGCATCCTTTACTGTCACATTGACAGTATATGTTCCTAACTGGTTCTTTTCATAAGAATCAGCATGAATCTTTGTTTTTAATGTATCAGTATTATCTCTGTTATCAGAGATTGCAAAATCACTAGCTTTTAGGACAGTTCCATAAGGAACTTCAATTGTATTTGAATGTACAACAGGTGCTGTTCTATCAGCAGCTGTATAACCCACGATTGCGAAAGCGGAAATAGCAAACACAGGAATGAACATTGTCTTCTGAGTTCTTACTCTATTAGATACGAAACTCATGATTTCTTTTGTTTTCTTATCCATTTTTCTCTCTCCTTTTGTCTTTCGACAGGCTCTATTATAACACCTCATATTAAAAAATAAAGAAAAATCTTAAGAAATATTTAAGAAGTATCAAAATATGTAGTGTATATCATATAAAAATGAATTAAGAAATTTTTAAAAATAACTTAAGAATTATACAAAACGCCCTGTTTTGTAAGAAAAACACAATGAACCCACTTATAAAAAGGATTAGATTTTCATACTATATAATGATAGAATAGATTAAAAGGTGAAGAAGGAGGAAGAATCATGTTTGATAAGCTATTTAGTAAACTGCAACGTGTAGGACAGAGCTTTATGATTCCTATAGCTGTTTTACCTGTTGCTGGTCTATTGATGGGTATAGGACGTTCATTTACAAATGAAACAATGATTCAAGCTTACCATCTTCAATTCATATTAGGAAAAGGAACACCGATGAACGCATTATTCACCGTTATGAGTAATGCCGGTAATATTGTCTTTGATAATCTTCCTGTTTTATTTGCGGTCGGTATTGCGATGGGGATGGCTAGACATGAAAAAGCCACAGCGGCCTTTTCTGCATTAGTTGCTTTCTTTATTATGCATGCCTCTATTAATTCATTATTAACTATTAATGGTATTATATTGGATGGTAAGATTGCTGATTCTGTTAGACTTGGTACGATCAATACTATATGTGGTATACAGTCTTTAGATATAGGTGTCTTTGGAGGAATGGTTGTCGGACTCGGTGTCGCTTTTCTCCATAACAAGTTCTATATGACACGACTTCCTGATTTCTTATCATTTTTTGCAGGAACACGTTTTGTCCCAGTGATCTGTTCTTTTGTATTCGTATTTGTGGGAATTTTATTCTATTATATATGGCCACCTGTTCAGGAAGCCATTTATCACTTAGGTGTTTTTGTAAGAGACAGCAGTTATGCAGGAATCTTCGTATTTGGTTTTGTAAAGCGTATGCTGATTCCTTTTGGTTTACATCATGTTTTTTATCTTCCATTCTGGCAGACAGGACTAGGGGGCAATATGGTAGTGGATGGACATCTCATCCAGGGGGCACAGAATATCTTTTTTGCTCAGCTTGCTTCACCTCATGTCACACAATTTAATGTAGAAGCCACTCGCTTCTTCTCAGGTGAATATATTTTTATGATGTTTGGTTTGCCAGGTGCAGCTCTTGCTATGTATCATTGTGCAAGACCTAGCCATCGTAAAAAAACAGGAGGTTTATTACTCTCTGCATCATTGACTTCTATCTTGACTGGTATTACTGAACCACTAGAATTCACATTCCTATTTCAGGCACCACCGCTCTTTTTGGTTCATGCCATCCTAGCAGGAAGTGCTTATGCCGTTGCACAGGCACTTAATATTGCGATAGGATTGACTTTTAGTGCAGGCAATAGACTTTTTCTTATTTGGTATATTACAGGGAAACAGTAAAACAAACTGGGTATTCGTCCCAATTATTGGTTTTATCTATTTCTTGCTTTATTATACAATTTTTAAGTATGTGATTAAGCGTTATGATTTTAAAACAATCGGAAGAGGAGAAGATACACAACTTCATACAAAAAAAGACTATTCACAAAAGAAAAGTCTTGACGTAGATAGTTCTGTGTCTCACGCTATTGTAGAAGCATTAGGAGGTGTTCCTAATATATTAGATGTTGATACATGTACAACGCGTCTTCGTGCCACTTTAAAGGATCTATCACTTGTAGATGAAGAAGCCTTAAAGGCAACAGGTGCTGCAGGTATTTATATGCGTGGTGAAGGTATCCAAATTACCTATGGACCACATGTTGTTATTATCGTATCAGAAATAAAACAGATATTACATGAAGGAGAATAAAGTGAAAAAACAGCGTTATGAAGTCATTGGAACGCTAAACAATAATGGAGTTGTCGCAAAAGATGAACTCAATAAAGAAGTGATATTACTCGGTAAGGGAATCGGCTTCAAAAGAAAAACTGGAGATGTGATTGAAAATCCAGGAAAGAATATCAAATGCTATAGTTTGGAAAAGAATACAGTTAAGAATGTATTACAGGGTGTTGATCCTATCTTTTTAGAAATAGCCAATGAAATTATTCGTTATGCAGAAAAAGAATTTGGTGATATTGACACTAAGATTCTTTTACCTCTTGCAGATCATATCGCATTCTCTATTGATCGTATTAAGAATGATATGGTCATTTCAAACCCTCTTACAAGTGATATTAGATTATTGTTTGCGGATGAATATGAAGTAGCCAAGAAGGCAAGAAAGATTATCAAAAGAAGATTAGGTTATGAAATCACTGATGATGAAATTGGTTATATTTCTCTTCATATTCATGCAGCTTTGAGTTCTCAGCCACCTGGACGTTCATTACAGGTTGCCAGCATTATTCATCAGACAGTCACTTATGTAGAAGAAACCTTCAACATAGTGATTGATGAAGACTCTGTTGCTTATATTCGTTTAGTAAACCATATTAAATTCTTAATGGTCCGTCTAGATCGTAAAGAAGATGTGCAGGTTTCTATGACTGACTATACAAAAGAAAAGTTTCCAGAAAGCTATGCTGTTGCATGCCGTGTCGCAGATTATATAGAAAAGCTGATTCTTGAAAAGATATCAGATGAAGAAATAGGCTATCTTGCGATACATATAGAAAGAATCAGACATAGTGTATAATAAAAGGCAGCTTCTGCTGCCTCTTTTCTTTGTTGGCGTGCATGACAGGATTTGAACCTGCAGTCTTCAGAGCCGGAGTCTGATGCTCTATCCAGCTGAGCTACATGCACATAGCTTGTTTATTATATCATAGAAAGGATGAATTTTATGAGACAATTTGTCGCACTCACATTTAATTCTTCTTTTAAAGAAGAATTAGTTCATATTATAGATTCTTTAAAGGAAGAAGGTATTCAAGGAAAGTATTATGATCCAGATAATCTTCATATGACTTTAGCTTTCTTTGGTGAAACAAATAGACAGGATGAAATTATGGAGATTATACAATCTATTCCTTTTCCTGAAATCACCATCACTTTAAACCGTATGGGTCATTTCAAGAAGATATACTGGGTGGGAGTTCAAGAAAATCCCGAATTAGATGCTTATGTGAATACACTAAGAAGCGCATTGAAGAAGCATGATATTCCTTTCGATGAAAAACCTTTCTATCCTCATATAACCATTCTAAGAAAAGCAGAAGAAGGGGACAGAACACTCCAGGAAGTCTCTACAAAAGATATCAAAGTAGAACTCTTACAGGCCCATTACTTAGATGAAGGATTAAAATATCTTCCTTATAAGGAACAGGAAGTATTAGAAACTATTAATGAAATATATAAACAGAAGGGACATGTCACCATCGCAATAGATGGAAGATGTGGAAGTGGTAAAACAACCCTTGCGAATAAGTTAAAGGAATATCTAGATTGTCATATATTTCATATGGATGATTTCTATCTTCAGGAATATCAACGTACACAGGAGCGCTATAATGAGCCAGGCGGTAATGTAGATAGAGAACGTTTTAAAAAGGAAGTATTAGATCCTTTAAAAAATCAACAAGATGTTCTTTATCGTCCAATAGATTGTTCCTCTATGTCTATAAGTGAAGGAAAAGTATATCCTTATAAACCTATTAATATTATAGAAGGTTCTTATTCATGTCATCCTGATTTGGTAGATGTTTATGATCTTACTATATTTCTAGATATAGATGAATCATTACGACTTAAACGTATAGAAGAAAGAAATGGAAAAGAAGCTCTAAACATGTTTATAAAAAAATGGATACCATTAGAAGAAAAGTATTTTTCTTCCTTTGATATCCAAAATCATTGTGATTTCTATTTTAAAGCAGGTGACTAGCCTGCTCTTTATTTTTTCTTAGAGCTTTCTTAATAATCTTTAAACATCCCTGATCTTCATTAGAGTCAGTGATACCATAGGCTAGCTTCTTGATTTCATCTACTGCATTCTCCATCGCAAAGCCATATTTTACAGACTCTAATAAAGCATAATCATTCATCTGGTCACCAAAGGCAAGACATTCATCTCTAGAAATATTTTCATGTTTCTGGATATATCGCATCCCAAGACCTTTGTTGACACCTTCTCTTTGAATATCCATCCATTCATTACCAGATGTAATAATCTGTAATCCCTTAGGTAAAATACGTGTAATATCTCCTGCACTATTCTTAATATCTCCACGAGGGTCAAGTATCGCAATCTTAGTAATAGGTTCATCAATCTCATCAAAATCATCAATCAACTTATAAGAGCAATAATAAGTAGTCAATTCTTTAGTCAGATGATCTTTCTTTCTTGCATAAGCATACTTTTCTCCTGCCACCATAATCTTAAAATCAGGATAATGTTGTTTGACTATTTCTATCGCAAGAAAAGCTTTCTTACGGTCCATATCAAACACTTCTAAAGTATTTGGTCCCTTCGCAATATAACTGCCTCCATCTGCAATAAAATACATATCTTCACTCATAGGCAGAAACTTCTGATAAAGTCTTGCATATTGATTACCACTTGCAGCCACAAACAGTACACCCTGTTCCTTCATCTCAAAAAATAAATCAATAAAAGACTTATCAAACTGCTTGTTATTATCTAGGAATGTTCCATCCATATCTGTCGCAATTAATTTGATCATTTGTCTTTTCCCCCTTTGAGCACCACTATAGCACACATCCTTGAATTGTGGTAGACTATTTTAGAAAGGAAGTTATATATGATTCTACTATACATTTTATTGTTTCTTATTATGGCTTGTACATGGCGTACACGTTACCATATCTATACAAAAGGACTCTGTTCATTTGGCTTTATTCTCACTGCCTATTTCTCTCATCAAACAAAATTATTTCTTCTTATCTTGCCAGGATTACTCGCATTTATGATTGGAGATATGCTCTTATGTAAGAAAGAGCTATTTAGATATGGTCTTAATGCATTTCTTATAGGTGATATTGCCTGTCTATTCTTCTATTATCATTATCAGCCATTCACTTATATAGAACTTATTGCGCCGGTAATATCTATGATCTTATTGGAAGTAGTGACTTATTCTAAAGATATAGACTATAAAACAGAAATCACCAGCTATACGTTTGCGTTAGTTTGGCTGACAACTAAAAGTATTCTTACATCCATAACTATGAATACACTTAACTTCAAGATGATGTCATTAGGCTTTATCCTCTATCTTTTATCAGATGTACTTCTTATCTTCTATAAGAGAAGTAAGTACAAGATATTAGGAATTTTGAATATTTTCTTCTATTATTTCGGGATTTTTTTAATCGCTTACAGTTTTTCTTTCATATAATGTGTTAAAATAGATACAAAAGGGGAGAGAGAAATGGCAGAAACAGTGGAGGATTTAAATCAGTTAAGGGAGATGTTTCATCATTTTGATACATTGCATATTGCATTTCAAGATGATGACTATCCTTATATTGTTCCTATGAACTTTGGAATAGGAGAGGAACAAGACAAAATAGTACTTTATATTTACACACCAAGAGAAGGAAAGATGACTCATCTTATTAAAGAAAATCCTCATGTTGGTGTACAGGCAGAAACATTATATGAATATTTTTGTAAACCAGATAAGACAGTCTCTAATTCTTATTCATCTATTATTGGAAAAGGAATTGTAGAACCAATTCCTCATGAATTATATGATGAAGCGATGGAATCTATTCTCACGCATTGTGGTTATGAAACATATCCTTATAATAAGGATTATATAGACACATGCCATGTTTATAAGATTACTTTGAATCAGGTGACTGGAAAAAATCATTTTAAGGGAGTTTAAGATGTCACAGAAAAAACGTCACCAACAAATCATTACAAAACTGAACATTGATGGACAGGTCTTTGTGAAAGAACTGGCTTCATCCTTTGATGTGACAGAAGATTGTATCCGTAAAGATCTCACACTCTTAGAAAAGGCAGGAAAACTTAAAAGAGTGCATGGCGGTGCAGTTAATGTACGTGTTAACTTACATCATACCAATGTATCAGAACGTGTAGAACTTTATAGTGAAGAAAAGAAAATCATTGCATCTAAAGCCGTTAAAGAACTAGAAAAGGGCTTTGTCATCTTCTTGGATATATCTACAAGCAACTTAGAAATCGCAAAACTCATATTTGAAAAGAATATCGCACTTACTATTGTGACAAATATGATTGATATTATGCAGCTCTATAGACAAAATAGTGCAGTCAGACTCATCTTTTTAGGAGGAGACTTCAACCAGGCAAAAGATGGATTTGTAGGTGCACTTACAAATCACTTGATTAGAAAATATCGTTTTGATATTTCATTTATTGGCGTTGTTGGTATTGATTTAGACCATAATGTCATTACAACCTATGAAACAAACGATGGTATGACTAAAAAGACTGCCATCAATGCAAGTAAGAAAGCCTATATGGTAGGAGAAAGTGCTAAACTCAATCAAGATGGCAACTATGCCTATGCCTCACTTGATGACTTCACAGGCTATATATGTGAAAAAGAATTAGACCACTCTCTTGTAAAAGTATTTAAAGACCATCAGGTAGAACTCATGTGAAAAAGACCCATTTAATTGATCTGGGTCTTTTTATGTGCTGTATAGGATAAGAATATATCAATAAGTTGAGAATCTAATATATAAGGTTCTTTCTCATCATAAATCATATAACCATCAATCTTTTCAAATGTCATCTTTAATACATCTGTTAATAGATCACTTAATATATAAGTATTCATAGGTTTCTTATTGATAGCTTCTTCTCTATCTATATAAAGAGGAATCAAACGGAACCCATCAATATCTATGACATAATTAGAAGCATTACTATCGTTTTCTTCTAAATAATAATAGAAACGTATATTATCTAGAAGTTCTAAGAATGCTTCTTTTCTTTCATTTTTAACAGGAAATAAATCTTTATACTCTTCTTTTAAAGATTGATCATACTCTGTTTCTAAAGGCAATGTCTTTTCAATAAAATGAAGATGATCAGGTATATCAAAAATAGACTTATAATTCTTAGTCATAACCTGTCCTAATACTCTTTCTCCATTTTCTTCTACATAAACATAATCACCGATATCTATATGATCATAAGAAGGAATTAAATATGTCCTTACTTGTATTTTTGTCTGTACCTCACATAAAGATACCTTTAAACGATAATCATAAAGACGTTCTGCCCACTCTTTATCTACTATTAGACTTGTATCATACTTCAATATCTTATTTATTACAGGATCCTGTTCCTTTAAATCATACCAGTTCCTATTAAAGATATAAGCACGTGTTCCATTAGGGTTTAACGCAATCATGAGTTCTTTCTCTTCTTCTTTATTAAATAAGAAAAAAGAAGGGATGTCTTCATTCAATTCTTTCTTCAAGGTAATCTTATACAACTCTATTAAACGATCATCTCTATTCTCTAGAATCATGATCTTCTCTTTAAAATTCAGCCAGGAATCTGTATAACGGAATATATAATCTTTATAGAGAGGAGTCATCCTTAACTGTTCCACACCATGAATAAACTGATTCTTATCCTGTCCATATTGCACAATAAAGTGATGTACAGGATCTATATAAGTCAAGGGATGCTTTAAAAAAGTTGTTTCTCCACAATGTGGACATGTATAAGACATAATAGAATCATCAATAATACGTTCTCTTTGATCTGGCCCTACACAGCTATAAGCCTCATATCTATTCTCTTTACTGCATTTCGCACATGTAATGACATAAATATCTTTCTCTCTCATAAAATGACCTCCTAACAAAAAAAGAGCGTATACACGCTCTATTCAATCACATGGATTGTAAGATACTTCTTTTTATAAGTATGATGATTATCTCCAGCAGTTAAAGTAATACGTGTTGTACCAGGAGTAATAGTAGTCACTAAACCTTTCTGATCAACACTAGCCACATTCGCATACTGAGATGAATAATGTGTATATTCTACTTTTACTTTCTGAGGATCAGTCTTGTAATGAATCTGGTATGTTTCTCCCTGTTTCACAGTTACATACTGATCAGGAATAACCACACTACTTAATACCGGTCCCTGTGCCACACATGCATATTGATAAACACCAAACAAGAAAACAAAATAAACAATACCTAAAACCATCTTCATTTTCTTCTTTATATGTTTATTAAAATATATCAGCACAAAAGGAATCAATGGAAAAAGAACAATACCTGCGAAAATCCAACTCTTAGAAAGAGGTTCTCTTTCTTCTTCAAGCGTGCTATTTTGTTTATCTGACATATTGTACCTACCTCGTCTTTAATTCTACTTCATTATATCTAATCTTTTATGTTTTTTAAAGGCAAAAGTGAAAACTTACGTGCCTCATTTATTCTCAAAATAGAACTTA
>NZ_UQGV01000070.1 GCF_900540665.1 uncultured Catenibacterium sp.
CACCAGTCAGCGTATTAAAGGCAATCTTTGAAAATCCAAGTATTTCTAAAGCTGTGACTGATTTCAATAATGATTGGTATTCAGTATACGGAGAAGATAAAGGTCTTTGTGATATGTAAACATTGAGGAGAAAATTCTCCTCAATGTTTTTTTCATGTTCTATAATAGAAATAGGAGCGTGATAATATGAGCAAGATGATTGGTGCACCAACAAGATATAGACAGGGAAAAGATGAATTAAAGTGTCTTGGTGATGATTTAAAAGATTATAAAAGAATAGTTGTAATTACAAGTGAAAACTTGAAAGAGATGTTTATACCTCAGATAGAGGAAAGCTTACGTGAACAGGAAATGACTGTTGTATTGTTTCAAAATGAATGTAGTATGAGTGAGATTGAAAGAATACAACATATTGTAAAAGAAACGAATGGTGAAGTAATTGTCGGTGTTGGTGGAGGTAAGGTATTAGATACCACTAAAGCATGTGGTTATTATGCGAAAAAGCCTATTGTCATTATACCTACTGCGGCAAGTACGGATGCCCCATGTTCTTCTTTATCGGTGATTTATCATGATGATCATACGTTTGATCATTATTTATATTTACCTAAGAGTCCAGATCAAGTAATTGTGGATACACAGGTCATTGCGAATGCCCCAGTAAGATTACTGAGAGCGGGTATTGGTGATGCCTTTAGTACTTATTTTGAAGCAAAGGCTTGTTATGTAAGTCATAGTGAGAATTGTCTTCATAGTCAAGTGACAAGAAGTGCTTTCGCAATATCTAAGGCTTGTTTTGATATTGTTTATTCTTATGGATTACAGGCTGTAGAAGATTGTAAGCAGCATAAAGTCACAGAAGCACTAGAAAATGTGATAGAAGCTAATATTTATTTAAGTGGTATTGGTTTTGAGTCTGGTGGAGAAGCAGTCGGACATGGCCTGCATAATGCATTCACTCTTATTCCTGAAACAAATAGTAAGATGCATGGTGAAAAAGTGGCTTTTTGTACACTTGTACAATTGGTATTAGAAAATACACCTAAGGATACATTAAAGAGCTATTATGAGTTCTTAGAAGTATTAGAGTTACCTACTACACTTTCTGATTTAGGGATGAAAGAAGTAGATGAAGAAGCATTACTGCATGTATGTTTAGAAGCAGTTAAAGAAGGATCTACTACATTAAATATGCCTTTTGAAGTGACTTCAAAGAATTTATTAAAAGCTATTATCAAAGCAGATCAATACGGACAGAAATGGAAAACCTCTGGAAAATAATCCAGAGGCTTTTCTATTAGAAATACAATTTTGCGATAATCGCAATTAGAACGATAATGATAACTACAAGACTATATGCCACTGTCATCGCGCCATAGCCTTGCCAGTCTTTTTGAAGTTCTTTTGTCTTTTCTTCTGAAATGACGCGTTTCTTTTTACTCATAATCATCATCCTTTCTTTCAAGTTTTATATCTATTTATATTATATACTACTTGTTAATTAACATATATATATCCAATTTTTTTAAAAAAAATTTAATATAAAAAGCTATCAGATGATAGCTCTAAAATTCCATTACTTCTAAATCATCAGGAACATATATATTGCCTGTATAATAGTGTGCACCTTCTGCCTTGTAGAGTTTTTTACGATTGTCTACATGATCATCTTCTGTATGATAGAGTACAAGATTCTTAATATGAAGTTTTTGCGCAAGTTCACAGGCATCTTTCACTGTTGAATGATGCTTTTCATAAGGATGTCTGAAGTCTCTTTCTTCATATAAACAGAATGCTTCATGCAAGAGTACATCCGCATTCTCTGCATAGACTTTCTCTTCTTCACAATAAGGTTCATCACCACAACATGTGAGTTTCTTACCATCATATTCCACCATGAAACCAAACTGTTTGGCTTTAGTTGAATGGATATCAAAGAAAGTGACTGGATGTCCCATAATTTCTTTAACTTCTTGATCCTTCACTTCTACTAAGTGAAGTCTTTTTCCAATTAATGCACTCTGCTTTGGTACAAGAAGTGTATTTGCCATATCCTTTAAAATATGAATGACTTCATCATGACCATAGATATAAGCATCACCTTCATATTTACCTGCATTCATAAACTGTGTAATCATACGCATCATCCAGACCATTCCTAATAGATGGTCAATATGCTTATGTGTTAAAAAGATATGCTTCATATCCTTCCAGTCATATCCTGCTTTTTTTAGCTGAGTGAGGATCTGGTTTCCTCCTCCTGCATCAACCATAAAGTATTGATGGTTGTCTTCTAAGACGAAACATGTGTTATAAATCTTAGTGACTAAGGCATTCCCCGTGCCCAGCATTGTTAGTTTCATGTTCTTCCTCCCAATTTACTCTTATAACATATCAAATATGAAATAAGACCAGATATTCCGCCTACCATAATACCACCTAGAATATCTGTTGGATAGTGCACCATGAAATAATTACGACTTAGTCCCATTAATGCGACAAAGATAAAGACAAGCCAGCTGTATTTCTTATTGCATGTTAAGAATATACACATCATAACTGCCATAGTAGCTGTGGTATGTCCTGAAGGGAATGAGAATTCTCCATAATGTAAGCCTCCTACATACTTCCACCAGTTATAGTATTCGTCTACACCGGATAAATAAGGACGATGACGTCCTATCGCATTCTTTAAAAAGAGACTTGTAAAGATTGCCCCTATCGCAAGACTAATAAGAATACATATACCAAGTTTTCTTGTCTTTTTAAAGTAGATGAGGACAAGGGCTAAGCCAATAAAGAAGATTCCTTTATCCCCAAAATAAGAGATAAAGCGGAAGAATGGTGTAAGTGCACCATTAGTTGCTTCGGCTAGATGGTGAAGGAAATGAAGAAGTGTATAGTCATATAATTGTCCTAATTCTCTCATCTTTTCTTCAAGTCCTTATCTTCAATTGCGCTAATAACGCGACATGGATCGCCTCCTGCAATCACAAATGGTGGAATATCATCCTTTACAACTGATCCTGGTTCTATGATAGATTCTCTATTGATTTTTACACCTGGATAAATAATGCTGTTTGAACCAATGCACACTCCTTCATAAATACGTACTGGTAGTGTACTTTCTAATCCTTTTGCGCGGTCCTGACTACTAGCTGGTGTAACTGATGTGAGTATTGTGACATTATATCCAATAGTCACATTATCACTGATAGACACTATTCCACTATCATCAATTAAGAGATTGTCTTTAGAATAGAAGTTCTTTCCAAGTGTGATGTTGTAGCCATATGTGCAATGAAAAGGCTGTTCGATAAAGGCTTCATTCCACTCATTTAATAGCTTATCTAGTATGAGATTGATATCATCTCTTTTTAGTGGTGAAAGATTGTTTAACTCATGACAGAGACTCTTACAATAAAGACGATCATTATAGAGTTCTTCAGAAAAAGGCTGATAGAGTTCACCAGAAATCATATCTCTTTTTGTATCATTCATTTTTCATCCTCCTATAGTAATATTGAATCTGTTTGTATAATGCGCCACAGTCATATGTCGCAAAGACCTGTGGATCAATCACATCTACATCTTTATGTGTGAGTGATGCAATAGAATCCTTTTTATAACGCATCTGTGGTGCTAATAATACAAGGTCATAGTATAGACATTTCTTTTCTACAGTATGAACTGCTGCCCCTTCTATGATCAATGGGAGATTGTTTTTTAAAATATAGTTCTGCATCTTTTCTTTAAAGAATCCTGATGTCATTCCCCCACTACAGCATAATATCACCTTCATTGGTTCTACTTTTTCTTCTATAAGTTTATTGATCATACATTGATATAGTTCTAAGGCAATAGGAAATGTAGTCAAGGGAAAATGAAGATAGAAGATCTGCTTATCATTGCTGATGATTTTTTCTTCTATCATGCCTATATCATGAAAGTGAATCAATGCTGTGCGTGATTGATAAGTGATGTGATATTCATTGTCATTGAATACTGTTTGAAAGCGAGAATCATCTTTTAACTGGAAATAGAGATAACGTTTATAAACTTCTAGATTTTCTTTTTGATAGAACGAATCAATCATGTTTGTATTCCTCTAGAAGTGTTTTAAATGTATCAATATCTTCTTTAATGAGATCAATAGAACTCTGCCAGAATGATTCATCTGTTAAATCAATATTGAGTGTAGCGGCAATATCTTCTAAATCCATCTTACCTGTAACTGATAGAAATGTTTCATATTCTCCTGGGAAGTGTTCAGGGTCTTGTTGGTAACGGACATAAAGTCCTTTCGCAAGTAACAAACCAAAGGCATATGGGTAGTTATAGAATGAATAGTCTGAATCATAATAGTGAGGTTTCCATGTCCACATATATGGATGGAGATAGTTATGATCTAATCCATCACCATAGGCTTCTAATTGTGCTTGAATCATGATTTTCTTTGTTTCTTCAGCACTGACTGGTCCTTGTTTTCTTGCTTCAAAGAAGCGGCTTTCAAATAAGAAACGGGAATAAATATCACAGATTACCTGTATTGCATTACTTAATGTATTCTCTAATATCATAATCTTTTGAGTGGGTGTTGCTGATTTTAATGCACCTTTTCCGACTATTGTTTCACAGAAGTTAGATGCTGTTTCTCCAATAGGCATTGGATAATGGGTATTTAATATTGTTTGATCACCTAAACATCTTCCATGGAAACCATGACCAAACTCATGGGCTACAGTAATCACATCAGAAAAATGATTTCCATAGTTGAACAAGAAACGACTTTGTTTCAAACTTCTAATATTTTCACAGAATGCACCACCTACTTTATTTTCTCTTGGATAAACATCAGCCCAGTGATTCTTAATTGCATGAGTCGCAAAATCACCTAAATGTTTTGAGAATGTGTAGAACTGATCAATGACAAACTGAGACCCTTTCGCAAATGAATATTCTTCATCATCTTCAACAACAGGTGCATAAAGTTCAAACCAAGGTAAACCATTTTGATAACCTAGATAGTCTGCCTTGATTTTAAGGTATTCTCTTATTTCTGGCATATTCTTCTTCATAACAGAAAGTAATGTATTAAGAGTCTCCATCTTTAATCGTGATTTGATACATGATTCTTCTAATGGTGATTCATAACCTCTCAGTTTACTTGTATAGAGTACTTCTCCCTTGATTCCACTTAAACATGTCGCAATCGTTTCTTCATATGGTTTATAGGCATCTAGTTCTACAAAATAAGCTTTCATTCTTGTCTGCTTATCTGGACTATGAGCCATATTCAGTACTTCAGCCAAAGGATATTCATGTCCATCAATCATAATCTTAATAGATGATACAACCGCATCCTTATGCTTCATCCAGGCATAAGAACCTGTATTTTTCATATGGGCTATGATTGATTCCTGTTTTTCATCTAAGCGATATTTTTGATTATGTTGAATCTCTTTTAAAATATACTCATGTTCCTTGATAAAAGGATCCTGGCAACTATCTAAATCAAACTCAGCAATATAGGCATTATTCTTAATATCCTCTCCTACCATTGAGGCCGTTATATTATTTAATTGGTCAAGATAACGTGCTGCTTGTGCATCATCTGTATGAGCTGATAAAGAAAGTTGTATAAAAAAATGCAGCCTTTCTATTCTCTTTTCAATCTCTATTTTTGTCTCTATTATTTTATGTAATGCATCTTCTGTTTTCTTGCTTCTATAAGCGGAATAGTTCTTATTTAAGTCCTTAAGTGTGTTTAAATCTTCTTGAAATTTTTTGTCTTGAAATGACGTATATAGTGCATCAAGATTCCATTCGTTCATTTTTAATCATCTCCTAATTGTATTATACCTTATCTCTCTTTTGTGTTAAACTTATCTTGGGTGATAAAAAAATGATAAAAGAATTACAAAAAAGATTAAAAGAACAAAATATCAAGTTCTATTATGTGCCTACTGATGATGATCATCAGAGTGAAATTGTAGGCGAACATGACCAGTTTAGAAAGTATCTAAGCGGCTTTACTGGTTCTGCAGGAGTCCTAGTTGTAGGACAGGAAGAAGCATGGTTATGGACTGATGGACGTTATTTCATTCAGGCTGAAAAAGAACTCTATCCTGGTATTAAGCTCATGAAGATGGGTAATGCAGATGTTCCTAGCGTGAAGGATTTCCTCATTGATCATCTTGATGATGGTGATGTACTTGGCTTCAATGGTAAAGTAACAACTGCTTCATTTATCATTGATTTGGATGAAGGCAGAGAAACTGATTTTGAATTAAAAGACATCGATATAACTGATATATGGACTAATCGTCCAGAACGTTCTCATGAACCAGCTTATATCTATGATGTGAAGTATCATGGCCAAAGCACAGCACAGAAGCTTGAATGGATTCGTGGTTATATGGAAGAAAATGAATGTAATGCGCATATCATTACATCATTAGATGATATTGCATGGACATTCAATATCAGAGGTAAGGATATTCCTCATTCTCCAATGGCTATGGCATTTAGTATTATTACTTTAGATAATGCTTATTTATATCTTCAGGATGGTACTTATGATGAAACAATGATTGAAGCTTATAAGAATGATGGTATTGAAATCCGTCCTTATGATGATATCTATCTAGATACAAAGAGATTAAGTGGTCAGGTACTTGTAGACCTAAGTGCTATCAACTATGCCATCTATTCATTTATTGACTGCGAAATCATGGAAGGATCTAACCCATCTCAATACTTTAAGAGTATTAAGTCAGATGTAGAAATTGAAAATACAAAGCATGCACATTTAAAAGATGGTGTGGCTATGACTAAGTTCATGTATTGGTTAAAGACTTCTATGCCTGATGATGCGACTGAATGTTCTATTACTGATAAGTTATTAGGCTTTAGAGAAGCACAGGAATTATTTACTGATATTTCATTTAATACAATTACTGCTTATAAAGAAAATGCCGCATTAATGCATTATCATCCATCTCCTGAACATGATGTTCATGTTAAAAAAGAAGGTATGCTTCTTATTGACTCAGGTGGACAGTATTTAGATGGTACAACTGATATTACACGTACATTCATCTTAGGTGAAATCAGTGAGACTGAAAGAAAATATTTCACATATGTATTAAAGGCTATGTTGAAGATGCAGGAAGCTGTTTTCTTATATGGTGCAAATGGTATCTGGATTGATGGTCTTGTAAGACATGAGTTATGGAAGCAGCATATTGATTTCCAGTGTGGTACAGGTCATGGTGTTGGTCATTTCTTAAATGTCCATGAAGGACCAAATGATGTTAGACCACGTTTACGTGATCCACGTAAGCCTTCTGCAATTCAGGAAGCAGGTATGATTACAACGGATGAACCTGGTGTCTATATCGAAGGTCAGTTTGGTATTCGTTTAGAAAATGAATTATTATGTGTTGAAGATATCAAGAATGAGTATGGTCAGTGGATGAAGTTTGAACCTCTTACTTTATGTCCTATTGACTTAGATGGTCTTGATGTTTCTTTACTAACAACTGATGAAAGAGAAGCATTGAATAAGTATCATGAATTCGTAAGAGAATCATTAAAGCCATACTTAACTGATGAAGAAAATGAATGGTTAAAGACTTATACAAGAGGTATTTAATATGAAGTACTATGATCTACCAAAAACTGATTTAAAAGTATCTGAAATCGCTTTGGGCTGCATGCGTATTGCAGATAAAAGTGTTGAGGAAGTAGAAGAACTTGTGAAGACTGCATTAGATTGTGGTATTAACTTTTTTGATCATGCTGATATTTATGGTGGAGGAAAGTCAGAAGAGTTATTTGGACAAGTTCTTGAAAAACATCCTGAATATCGTGAAAAGATGATTATTCAGACAAAGTGTGCGATTGTACCTGGAAAACGTTATGATTTTTCTAAGGATTATATTATTAATGCAGTCAATGGCTCATTAGAAAGACTTCATACTGATCATGTAGAAATTCTTCTATTACATAGACCTGATGCATTATGTGACCCTCAAGAAGTTGCAGAAGCATTTGATGAACTGTATGTTAGTGGCAAGGTCAAATACTTTGGGGTATCTAATCATACACCAGGACAGATTGCCTTATTACAGAAGTATACAAAGCATCCTATTATCATTAATCAATTACAGCTTTCTATTGTGCATTCTGTGATGATTGATAGTGGTATGAACATGAATATGAAGGAAAACTTTGCGATTGATAAGGATGGCGGTGTGCTTGATTATTGTCGTTTAAATGATATTACTATCCAGGCCTGGAGTATTGTGCAGGCATCATGGGCTGAAGGCACTTTCTTAAATCATCCGGATTATAAGAAATTAAATAATGTTCTTGATGATCTAGCAAAGAAATATAATGTTACTCCTGCCACAATTGCGACTGCATGGATTTTAAGACATCCTGCACATATTCAAGCTATTACTGGTACGACTTCTCCTAAACATTTAATTGAAACAGCAGAAGCTGCAAATATCGAATTAACACGTCAGGAATGGTATGATCTTTATCTAGCAAGTGGTAAACCTTTACCATAAGGAGGTCCGAATATGAAAGTACTTATGATTAATGGAAGTTCCCGTAATAATGGCTGTACACGTGCAGCTTTAGATATTATGGCTGAAACATTCAAAGAAGAAGGTATTGAAACAGAAATCATCTTTATTGGCAATCAGCCTATTGCGGATTGTATGAACTGTAAGAAGTGTGTAACTGAACATCAATGTGTATTTGATGACGTTGTCAATAAAATCACTACAAAAGCAAAAGACTGTGATGGCTTTATCTTTGCCTCACCTGTCTATTATGCTCATCCAAGTGCAAGATTACTTGCGGTATTGGATAGAGCCTTCTATTCAAATAAAAGTGTCTTTGTATATAAGCCTGGGGCTTGTATCTTTAGTGCAAGACGTGCTGGACAGGTGGCAAGCATGGATGTTGTCAACAAGCATTTCAGCATTTCTCATATGCCTATTGTATCTGCCAATTATTGGAATGAAGTCTTTGGAAGTGAACCTGAAGATGTATATAAAGATGCCGAAGGTGTTGCGACTATGCAAAACATCGCAAAAAATATGAGCTGGCTTCTGAAGTCTATTGAAGCAGGTAAAAAATCTGGTCTTGAAAGACCAGAACTCTCTACTGGACATACAAATTTCCATCACTAAGAGAAGAATTTTTCTTCTCTTTTTTGTACATTTGTAAGCGCTTGTTATATTGACGATTGTTTATATGAGGAATAGAATACAGTTGTATATGGGGAAAGAAGGCATTTCAATGAGTAACTCTATCGTGATGCGATTAATCAAGTGTTTATCAGTAATTATGTTAGTGATTGGCTGTGTTCAGCCAACTTCTGTACAAGCTTATTCACCTGTTCTTACAGAAACAGTTCAAGGCAAAGATTATCCTGAGCAGAATAGTTTAGAACTTTTTGTGATTACTGTATTAGTCACAATTCTTATTCTATTTCTCATTGGATTAGTTCATAAGGATTTAAAGATATAAAAAAAGAGATGTTGAACATCTCTTAGTCAGCAGGGAATATAACCCCTGCTTTTTTTCTTGCCTCAGTAAGTACTTCCATAACAACTAATGTATCCTGCAAAAGTACTTCCATTTTCTCTTTATCATTTGTTTCAATAATATTCTTTAATTCCACAAATTCATAATACATACGGTTATGTGGTCCGTTTTCGTTATAAGTCACTTCTTCCTGCTTATTAAAAGCCATCTGGAATTCAGTAATCTGACTTGATGGACTTCTCATGACAATATAACCTTCATCTCCCTGAATAGTAGAAGATAGCGGTGCCTGACAATCCTTTGCTGCAACACAGACTGCTTTCATATAACCATAATCCATAACAAGCAAACCTGATGTATCAATACCTCTTTCAATATTTGGATAATAATCCACATTTTCTGGTTTACCAAACAGTTCCATAATAAGATTGATGTTATACACACCTAAATCCATTAAAGACCCACCTGAATGTTTTGGATCAAACGCAGGGGCAATATCTCCCTTTTTAAAACGATCATATCTTGATGAATACTGTGAGAAGTTAAAGTTAATCACACGAATATTGCCTAATTCCTTTACCTTTTCTTTTAATAGATATGTGTTAGGGAAGAATCGATTAGGGATAGCTTCTAAAAGGAATAGATCCTCTTTTTTAGCGATTTCCTTGAGTTCTAAAGCCTCTTTGAGGTTAGTCGTGAATGGTTTTTCACATATTATATTTTTACCTGCAAGAAGTGCTTTTTTAGACATAATGAAATGTAAATCGTTTGGTACAGCAACATAGATAGTATCAATGTCCTTATTTTCCAGCATTTCTTCATAACTTAAATAATAACGTTCAATAGGATATTGAACACAGAGATTCTTTAAATTATCTTCATTACGTGCTGAGATACCTAATAATTCAATACCACTTAATTCATTAAACATTTTTAAAAAGTCTTTGACGATCATTCCTGACCCTACAATACCAAGTTTCATAATAATATGTCCTCCTACTTTAATCCTTTGATTGCATCTTCTAATATCTTCATCTGTAATAGTGTTTGTTCCTTAGTAACAAGCTGTGGCTTATGATGGATGATTGTTTCATACAATGCATCATAGTAGTAACCATAATCACCTTTCACAGTTTCTACTTTTTCTTCATGATAATGCCCCTCTTCATCATAGATAAGAGTGCCATAATCAGCTGGCGAGTCTAAGCCAAAGTCATCATGTTCATAAGGCATATAGAAATGTTTCAAATCCGCTTCCTGACGGTCTTTTTTTGTTTTAGTGAACATTCCCTTCTTACCATACAAAACAAAGCTAGGACGCTCAATAATACGGAAATATGATGATTTTACAGAGACCTTAAGTGTTCCATAATAAAGATCTAAATCAAAGTAATCATTCATACGTCCTGTACCTAATAACTGGCGTACATCATAATGTGCATGATCTGGTTTACCAAAATAAGAGATGACCTGATCTAAGGTATGGCAAGCATGACCATAGAGGTAAGAATCAATCATTGAGAATTCATGAATGTTTTCTGGTACTTCTGGTCGATAGTAATCAAAATGCATCTCTAATTCTAGTAGATCACCTAGTTTGCCTGATTCAATGACCTTCTGAACAGTGAGAAAATCACTGTCAAAACGTCTATTTTGATAACATTGAAGCATGAGTCCTTTAGACTCAGCTAAATCAAATAGTTCTTTTGCCTGTGCATAACTCGCTGCGAATGGTTTTTCTACAACACAATGTTTTCCTGCTTCTAATACTTTCTTTGCATATTCATAATGTAAGCTTGATTTTAATGTGACCACAATAACCTGAATATCTTTGTCATGGAGTAATTCATCTAAGTTATCTGTATAGTGAATGCCTTCTATTTTCTTCCATGTATCAAAGTGAATAGAACGGTTATAGATTGTCTTTACTTTAATTTTATCTTTTCTAGTGAGTACAAATGGCATATGGTAACGATTCGTGCTTTTGCCATTTCCAATAAATCCAATAGTAAGTGTCATATGTATTCCTCTCTTCTTTATACTTCTATTTTTCAATATTTGTATATGAATTACAAGTATTCACATTAGAATCGTAAAAAAAGTACGTAATAGATGTGAATAACTTTTTTTAGAGAGAACTAATAGTTCGCACAAAAAAAAGAACCCGAAGGTTCTTTTACGCTTTAATAATTTTTAATACTGGTTCATTCTTTTCTAATAATCCAAATAAGAATGCACCGATTTCTAATACAACAACTTCACCTACAAATACATATACTGCATTTAATAAGAATGGTGTATGGAATGCAAGTGTTAATTCGATACCTACAATGATACCGTTTATTAAACCACCTAAGATACCACCAACATAACGGTTAGATACTTTGTTCATTGCGATAACTGCAAGTAATGTCGCAAATGTACCAAATACCATGTCATAAGCACCAAGGGATGATGGAACGTTCGCAATGAAGCATCCTAATACTAATCCTGGGATATATTTCTTATTGTAGAATGCAAGGAAGATCATTACTTCTGAAATTCTCATCTGCACCTGACCATAAGAAATTGGCGCTAAGCCGATAGTAAGTGCTGCGTAGACTGCAGCGATGACTGCGTTTAATGCAATCGTTTTTACGTCTAGTTTTTTCATATTCGATTTTCTCCTTCTTCTAAAGAACAGTTAGAAGCCAAACATCATGAATTATGTTCATATGTTCTTAGTTTTTTATACTGGGTTTGGCTCTCGAACCAGTTCTCAACTACTATATCATTTATATATATAGGAGACAAGAAAAAGAGTAAAAAAAAACGAGTCAAGCGGTACTTGACTCATCGGCTCATCGCATTTTAAATTGCGACCTGGCAGCTTGCTATTGTCGCGTCTTCACACTATCGTCGCCGTTATGATGCT
>NZ_UQGV01000071.1 GCF_900540665.1 uncultured Catenibacterium sp.
CACCTTAACTTAACTACCCGATGGTATTAGTTTTCTTTAACTTAATACCATTGCTCACATGAGTCCTTTTAATTAGTCTTTTTTTACTATATGTAATTTATCTAATAAACCACTCTTTTTAAATGTAGGTGCTAAAGCTAAATATAGTGCTGTAGAAATCACAATCGCAATCACTGCATTAGTGATAGTAGTGATTGCATTCCAAGATGCAAGTGCTAAAGCAGCTTTAGAAGGTGCACCTAATAATACTGAAGTATAGAAATAAGAGAATAGTGGTTCAGCAATCACATTAAATAATAATCCTGCAAAAGTAGAAGCTACTACACCAATAACTAATTGTTTACCTTCTAACTTTTGAATCTTGAATACTCTATGGGCTACAAGTCCTGTAATAATCCCAATACCAAATTTTAAGATAAATGTCTTAGGTGCTACAACAACATAAGTAGGATCTAATAAATCACCAATCCCCATACCAACAGCACCTGCTACACCACCAGGTACACCACCTAACAATAATGCAGCGAGTACACAGAATGTATTTCCTAAATGGAATGATGTTGTTCCTCCTGGTGTAGGAATTTTGATCTGTAGGAATGTGAAGGCGATATAAGCTAAAGCCGCCATCAATCCAGTTACTGCAATTCTTAATGTTTTATTTTCTTTCATATAAAACTCCCCCCTTTGTTGAGTCATACTATACATATATTCTGACATTATATAAATACTCACTTATTGTATAAAAAAATAAGGTCAGTTTAATAACTGACCTTATTCACTTACGATTTTTCCAAATAAAAAACGGATCAGAGGACCACAATAGAAAATCTGGAATAATAATGCGACAGGGAAGTTCATAAATGTTGTCTGGAACCAGACAGAAACATCAATATTCTTAAATAATACAGTTGCAATTAAACTCATACATGGACACATGATACATACAATCATGCATGAAATCGCAAGAGTAATGACAATCGGACGATCTGTTGGCTCTACGAAGCGGAAAGCAAGCTTATGAGCTAAAGAGTCGACAACTAATAATTCTAAGAAGAATGCAATCGGCCACATGATAATCATTTCATGGAAAGCCATTAAGAATACTTGATTATTAAATCCTCCGATATTTAAAGAGATATTAAATAGGATCATGACATAAACCATTAGGAATGACATCATGGCAGTAAATAACAAATTTTGTTTAAATGTTTTAGGCATTGGAAATGCTCCTTTCTTATAATACACAAAAAAAACAACACTTAAATAAGTGTTGTTCGTTATCAAGCATTGCTTGTGCGTTTCCAATATTACCTTAAATCTTTATTCTTTTTTTGCATGACTTACTTTATTATAAATCAGGAAAATTGTCAATAAAGTATTTTTTCTAATATTTTAATAGCTTGAGGTAGCTTCTCTAGGTCTATAGAAGAATAATTCATAATAAAGGTATGGGATGTATGAGGTATATTTTTAAGATAGTAATGAGAGATGGCTCTTAGATGTATTCCTTCTTTCTTTAATTTATAAATCAGTGTCTCATCGGACATATGAG
The DNA here is from genome assembly GCF_900540665.1 of uncultured Catenibacterium sp. Lineage (GTDB taxonomy): Bacteria > Bacillota_I > Bacilli_A > Erysipelotrichales > Coprobacillaceae > Catenibacterium. The sequence goes on from NZ_UQGV01000071.1 coordinate 1,553, forward strand.
TATGAATCGTAATAAGAAAATGAAGACCTGCATCCTCTTTGGATATAGTAATCATGTTCTTGAGATGACTTTCTTCTAACATCTTTACTATTGCATCACGTTTATTATGATAATGATTACGTAATTTAGTGATATGCTTATCAAAGTAGTGCTCATTAATAAATGAGGCAAGAGTATACTGTTCAAAATTAGAAACGGTACAAGCATAAAAAGATAACTTCTCATTATATAGTTCTAATAAATGATGAGGAAGGACCATATAACTGATACGAATAGTAGAAGCAAGTGTTTTAGTGAAGGTATTCATATAGATGACCTTTTCACTTAAATCAATACTTTGAAGTGCAGGGATAGGCTGCCCGCTTAAACGTAATTCACTGTCATAATCGTCTTCTATAATATAGCGATGTTCTTTTTTATTCGCCCATCCTAGTATTTCATAACGTCGAGAAATTGGCATAATAATACCAGTAGGGAAATGATGAGAAGGAGAAATATGTGCTATATCTACATGGAGTCTTTCTAACTGATCTACAAGGATTCCCTGTTCATCCATATCAATAGGAACACATTTTGCGCCTAGACTTGAATAAACATCTAATATCTTATTATAACCAGGATTTTCTACCGCATATACTAGATCTAAACCTAATAACTGGACGAGTAATCCATAGAGGTATTCAGTACCCGCACCTATAATAATTCTTTCTGGTTCTACATCCATATTTCTAAATTCCTTAAGATGTTGAGAAATCGCTTCTCTTAATTCATAAATTCCTCCTACAGGAGGATTGACCATTAATTCTGCCTGATGCTCATTTAATACATCTTTCATGAGTTTAGACCATGTTGTAAAAGGAAATAAATGGGCAGGTGTCTGATTTGAAGAAAAATCACACCAATAGAATTCCTTTTTAATAGAAGGCTTATGAATCATCTTGGTAGGTATAAGAGGTGTTTTATTATTAATAGGAGATACATAAAATCCTTTCTTTGGTAAAGAATAGATATAGCCTTCAGCCATTAATTGAGCATAAGCATTCTCTATTGTAATAATACTAATACCTAGATTTTTCGCAAATGTACGTTTAGAAGGCAGTTTTTCATCTGCTTTGAGACGTCCTTCTAAAATATCATTCTTAATAAATGTATATAATTGCTGGTAGAGAGATATATGATTATTTTCATCAAAAGTATATGTAAGCATCGAAACATCCTTTCTTTTGTACCATTATAACGTAATAGTTTGAAAAAAAGAAGAAAACAGCATAGAATAGTCATATGACCATTAATGGAGGTTAATCTATGGCATTAATTGCTGAAAAAATCACAAAGAATTTTAAAGAATTAGAAGATCTCAACAATGAAGCATTTCCTAAGGAAGAACGTGTCTCTATAGAAAGAATGATTGATTTATCCCAAACAGGTATATCAGATCTTTATGGCATCTATGATGGAGATATATTTGTTGGATTCTTTATGACAATGACATCTGATACATGTGTTTATTTATTCTATCTCGCAATCCGTTCATCACTTCGTTCTCATGGTTATGGAGGACGTACTTTAAAGTTGATGGATGATCTCTATCAAAGACAGATTGTGCTAGATATGGAACCTTTAGATGATCAAGCAGATAACTATGAACAGCGTTTAAGACGTACTAAGTTTTATGCGAGCCATGGCTATCGTTCTAGTGGGTATCATTTATTTTATTGGAATCAGACATTTGATTTATTATGTACAAGAGGTCCTTTCCTAAAAGATGACTTTATTGACATTACTAAAGAACTTCAAAGAGTTGTGGATGAATCAGGAGAAGGGGACTTTCATCCAAAGATGTTGAAGGCATCCTATGATATTCTAGATATTATTGACTTATAAGAACCGAAAGGTTCTTTTTTTCATTTCCTAACACTTAGGAAGTTAAATTGAATGCATAAAACACTGCAAACCGTTACAATAAAGATGCGGGAGGTTATATGTATGAATAATAGACAGCAGCGTATTATAGATATCCTTCATGATTATGATGAATGGGTGACAGGTAAAGAGCTTGCTTCTATGTTGTCTGTATCAGACCGTACAATCCGTTCTGATATTGAGCATATTAATAAAGAGTATGAATGTACTCTTATAGAAGCCAATCGTCGTAAAGGTTATCACTTAGACGAGATGCTGACAAGTGTAAAAGGAATTACGACAAAGTCAGTGATTCCCCAGACATCTCAGGAACGTGTATCCTGGATTATTAAGGAATTATTATTTAAACAGGAAATCAATCTTATTGAATTACAGGATCGTATTTATGTGAGTGGTTATACGATTGATAACGATTTAAGAAATATTAGGCGTATACTCAATGAATATCCTTCTTTAAAAGTGGTACGTGTAAAGAACCACATTCGTTTAGAAGGTGATGAAAATGAAAAGCGTTCTGTATATAAGCATCTATTAGAATCTGAAATCAAAGGTAACTTCACTAACATCAGTGCCTTGTCTCATTTGTGGAAGGATTTTAATCTCATTGATGTAGTTGAAATCTTTAAGAATGTCTGCGCAAATAATCATTATAAGTTCAAGAATGTCAGTCTTCCTATGTTGATGATGCATGCGGGTATTGCGATTGAACGTATTCGAAATAAGAACTATCTATATGAATCGCAGAGTGATTGCACAGGGATAGATCTAGAATATCATGTCTCAGAGGATTTCTTTAATGAATTATCACAAAAGTTTGGTATTCCTTATGTTGAAGAAGAAGTGATAAAGTTTGCATTCTTATTAGAAGGAAGAGGCAGTCATGTAGACTTGAAAACAGAATCTCAGCAGTTAGTAGAAGAGGTATTACTAGACATTAGAGACTGTTTTGATATTGATTTTAGAGATGATGAAGAACTATATAACAGTTTAGTTATTCATATGCAGTCATTACTAGATCGTATTAAAGTAGATAAGCCTAATACAACAGCTTACTTAAAGGAAATCAAAAGACAATATCCTTTAGTCTTTGAAATGGCGATCCATGCCAGTGATATCATTTCTAAGGCAACAGGTAAACCTTTAGTAGAAGATGAAATCTCGTATCTGGCTTTACATTTTGGAACAGCCTATGAAAGACATATCAATACACAGAAATACCGTGTTGTTATGATTATTCCTCATAATCAGATGCTTGCGAAAGCATGTATAGATAAGATCGAAACACGTTTTAGAGAACGTATGGAAATTATTAAAGTATTCCCATTCTTTGAAAATAATATGATTGCATCACTTCGTCCTGATTTGATTTTGACTGTTGTACCATTACAGCATGAATTATCTATTAAGACAGTATCAATAAGTCTGTTTGTGAATTATGAGGATGAAAGTCAGATCTTCCAGGCATTGAATCAATTAGATAGAGAAAAATATCATGATCAGTTCTGCCGTATTGTAAAGAAACTGATTGGAGAAAAAACATTCTTTATTAAAAAAGACATTGCATCTAAGGAAGATGCCATCAATTATTTATGTGATAATCTGATTCAGTTAGGCTATGCTACAAAAGAATATAAAGAAGATGTCTTTAAAAGAGAAGAGATGGCAGGAACGGCTTTTGTACAGGGCTTTGCGGTACATCATGCCATTACAGTACAACCGTTACGTTCTACAATATCCGTTATGGTCTTAAATAATCCTGTGAAGTGGGGTAAATATGAAGTACGTCTCATTCTCTTATTATCTATTAGTGAACAGGACAATCAGATGCTGCATACATTCTTTGACTGGTTATCCAATGTACTTATTGATTACAACCAGCTGATGCAGTTTATCGAAGTAGAAAATTATCAAGAATTTATGAAATTAATGACAGCGTGAGGTAGCGTATGAAAAAACAACAAACAATAGCATCATTACCAAGACGTTTTGGTGCTTATTTATTAGATTGGTATATCGGTGCTCTATTTACTTCATTTCCTATTGCGATTGTTTCACAGAAAATCTATGGCACAATGAAGAACCAGAATCTACTGGAATACCCTCGTCAGTTAGGGTTGATCTGTGGGGTGCTTGCTTTATTAGGTGCTACTATTTACTATGTTGTGATCCCTTTAGTTATTAATAAGGGACAGACAATCGGTAAAAGAATTTGTCATATTAAGATTATCAAGAGTGATGGAAAAGATGTAGGACTTAAAGAATTACTATTAAGAGAAGTATTAGGGGCTATTGTGATTGAAGGCGTTCTATATTCTGCAAGTACGATCTTACATCAGGTATTACAGATTAGTCTTGGTATTAGCTTAGTTAAGCCGATGATGTATGTTGGATTTGTGATTACGATCGTGAGTGCTATTTTATGTTTAGTGAATAAGAAAGAACATCTAGCATTACACGATTATCTAGCACGTACGAAAGTAGTGAATATTTCCTAAATAGAGGAAATCGCTTTCACTGCCTGAAAATAAATAAAAGTTTATACTATGAATTGTGAGATGGAGGAAATCACATGGAAGATTTAGAATTATTAAGTTTTAACATTATTTCTGCAGTGGGTACTGCAAAGTCACGTTATGTACAGGCAATGTATCTTGCTGAAAAAGGTGATTTTGATGAAGCTCGCGCAAAAATCAAAGAAGGAGAAGAAAGCTTTGTGAAAGGCCATGAAGCACATGCATCACTTATTCAGAAGGAAGCATGTGGTGAAAAGACAGTTCCAACAATTCTTCTTATGCATGCGGAAGATCAGCTTATGAATGCTGAAACAACAAAAATCATGGCTGAAGAGATTATCAAACTATCTCAAAGAATTAAAAAATTAGAAGGAGGAGAATAGGATGAAAAAGGTTTACTTATTCTGTAGTGCAGGTATGTCTACAAGTATTCTTGCAAGTAAGATGCAGGAAGTTGCTAATAGCCATAACCTACCAATTAAGGTGGCTGCTTTCTCTCATAACAAATTAGGAGAAATCGTAAGCACTGATTGTCCTGATTGTATTTTACTTGGCCCTCAGGTTGAATACCTTTATGATGAAACAGTGGCTAACTTTGGACATCTTAATATACCTATCGCTGTCATCGACCAGGATGATTATGGCATGATGAACGGTGAAAGAGTACTAAAAAAAGCTGTTCTATTAATTAAAAAGAATAATAAATAATTAAAGGGAGTACTTAAGTATGATGAAACAACTTGAAAAGTATTTAATGCCTCTAGCAGAAAAAATTGGGCGTAATAAATACTTAATGTCAATTCGTGATGGTTTCTTAGTATCAACACCATTACTTATTGCAGGATCTATTTTCTTATTAATCGCAAACTTTCCAATTACAGCTTGGACAAAATTCTTAGAATCAACAATTATCAATCAGGAAACAGGTCAGTCATTAGCAGCTTTCTTATCAAAGCCATCTGATGCAACATTCACTATCATGGCAGTATTTGCTGTTATGGGTATCGCTTATTCATTTGCTGGTCAGATGAAGACAAACAAGATCTTCGGTGCTGCTTGTGCACTTATGTCATGGTTTTTAATCGTGCCATATTCAATCACTGGTAATGTTGCTGTAGGATCTAAAACTATTGAAGCCACTCTTTCTGGTATCCCATTAGGATGGGTTGGTGCAAAGGGCATCTTCGTAGGTATCATTACTGCATTCTTAAGCGTACATATCTATGCTTGGGTAGAAGGTAAGGGCTGGACAATCAAGATGCCAGCTGGTGTTCCACCAACAGTTGTAGAATCTTTCTCAGCATTGATTCCAGCAACATTCGTAATGACTTTCTTCTTCCTAGTTAACTTAATGTTTGGTTTCTTAGGAACAAACGTATTCCAGATTATCTTTGAATTCTTACAGACACCATTACTTAACCTTGGTGATACATTAGGTGCAATGGTTGTTGCTTATATTTTCTTACACTTATTCTGGTTCTTCGGTATCAATGGTGGATCAGTAGTAGGTGCTGTATTTAACCCGATTCTTCAGACTCTATCAGCTGAAAACATTCTTTTCTTCACTAAAGGACAGGGTACAGGTCATATCATCTGTCAGCAGTTCCAGGACTTATTCGCTACATTTGGTGGATGTGGTTCTACTTTATCATTATTAATCGCAATGTTATTATTCTGTAAATCTAAACGTATTACAGACTTAGGTAAACTTGCTTTAGTTCCAGGTATCTTTGGTATCAATGAACCAATCGTATTCGGTTTACCAATCGTATTAAACCCAACTATGCTTATTCCATTCATGTTAGTACCAACAGTGAACATCATTATTTCATACTTCTGTATGGCTCTTAAGATTGTTCCAATCTGTTCAGGTATCAACATTCCTTGGACAATGCCACCTATTATTTCAGGTTTCTTAGCAACTAACTGGGTAGGTGCAGTACTTCAGGCTGTCCTAATTGTTGTTGGTGTTATTATTTACATGCCATTCATCAAGGTACTTGATAAGCAGTACTTAAATGAAGAAGCTCAGGCTCAGACTGCTAAAGAAGAAGACGACATTGATTTAGACGACTTATCTTTTGATGATCTATAAGAAGGAGAGATGAAACATGAAAATCGTAATGATTTATGACCAGATTCAGTCTGGTAAAGGGATTAAAGATGATCACATGGTACCTTTAGGACTTGTTAAAGAATCATGTGGACCTGCTATTATGATGGAACCATTCTTAAAAAAGGTAAATGGACATGTTGTATGCTGTTTATATTGTGGAGATGGATTCTATGAAGCAAATAGTGATGAAGTCAGCCGTAAACTTTGCGCAATGGTAGAAAAAATCAAACCAGATGTTGTTGTATGTGGTCCATGTTTCAACTACCTTGGCTATGGTCGTATGGCAGCACGTGTCGCTTATGACATTAATGAAAAAACTCATGCGCACGCTATGGCAGCAATGAGTATAGAAAATGAAGAGACAATTAATGAATATAAAGACAAGGTTCATATCATCAAGACACCTAAGAAGGGTGGTACTGGTTTAAATGAATCACTAGAAGGTATCTGTCAGCTTGCTAAGGCAATGTGTGATCAGAAAGACGAAGACGTCGTTGCTTCTAAGTATTGTTTCTAAATTAACTTGAGGATACGTGAGGACGTATCCTCTTTCAATAAAGGAGATATTAATATGTACGGTATTATTGCAACTTGGAGAATGGCTTTAGAGGGTATTACTAAAGCAGATGAAGTATTAAAGAATCATGGAGATGCAGGAGATGCAATTGTTGAAGCTGTTAAGGCTGTAGAAGATTTCCCATATTATAAATCAGTAGGATATGGGGGATTACCTAATGAAGAAATGATTGTTGAACTTGATGCAGCATATATGAACGGAAATACTCTTTCTGTTGGATGTGTAGGCGCAATTAAGGACTTTGCGAATCCAGTAGAAATCGCTAGAAAGTTATCTCATGAAAAGGTGAACAACTTCTTAGTAGGTGCAGGTGCTGAAAAGTATGCATCTAAAAATGGCTTTGAAAGAAAGAATATGCTTACTGAACGTGCAGAAATTCATTATCATAATAGATTAAAAGAAATGACTCAGGAAATTAAGCCTTATTCTGGTCATGATACAGTTGGTATGGTTTGCTTAGATGAAAATGCTAAGATGACTTCAGCTACTTCTACAAGTGGTTTATTTATGAAGCGTTCTGGTAGAGTAGGAGATTCACCAGTATCTGGATCTGGCTTCTATGTTGATAGTGAAGTAGGTGGTGCAAGTGCAACAGGACTTGGTGAAGATGTGATGAAGGGCTGTGTCTCTTATGAAATCGTAAGAATGATGAAGGAAGGTATGCACCCACAGGATGCATGTGAAAAGGCAGTTAATACATTCTCTAAAGAATTAATTAAACGTCGTGGTGAAGCAGGAGATATGTCTTTAATCGCTATGAATAATAAAGGTGAATGGGGATGTGCCACAAACATTGAAGGTTTCTCATTTGTAGTTGCAACTCCAGAGTTAGAACCAACTGTATTTGTAGTAAAGCATGAAGGTGAACATAGCGTATTTGAAAAAGCTAGTCAGGAATGGCTTGATGATTATATGCGTACAAGAACAGCCCCATTGGTAAGAAAATAATGAATGAAGAAATATTAAAGGCTGTTGATGAGATTGCAGATGAGATGATTGAAGGCATCAAGCGTATTGTACGTATTGATAGTGTAGAATCTGAGGCTGTTAGTGATGCTCCTTTTGGAGAAGGTGTACGCCGTGCACTTGATGAAACACTCCAGTTATCTCGTAATCTTGGATTTGAAACAGTGGATGTCGATCATTATATCGGTTATGCACGTTATGGTAAAAGTGATGATTATGTATGTGCCTGTGGACATTTAGATGTAGTACCAGTAGGTGAAGGCTGGAAACAGCCACCATTTAGTGCTTATGAAGAAGACGGTGTGATTTATAGCCGTGGTATTCTAGATAACAAGGGACCTATTCTTTCATGTCTTTATGCCCTTACTGCCTTAAAGAGACTTGGTATAAAGCCTGAAAGAGAAGTACGTATCATCTTTGGCTGTGATGAAGAATCAGGATTTGAGGATTTAAAATATTATTTAGATCATGAAAAAGCACCTATTGCCGGCTTTACACCAGATTGTAAATATCCTGTTGTTTATGCTGAAAGAGGACGAGCTGTTATCAAAGTGAAAGCTGATCTAGATCATCTTATTACTTTTATGAATAAGTATATCTTAAATACACAAAATAAAGGTGAAAGACTTGGTATTGATTATAAGAATGATGAGTTTGGACAATTAGAAATCCGTAACTACCATTTAACTAAAGAAGACTTCAGCTTTTCAATCAGTTATCCTGCAGGACTTACACTAGAAGAAATACTTGATAGACTTAATCGTATTGAAGGATATGAGTATGAAGTCGTGTCTCATTTCAAGCCTGTTTATTTTGATAAAAAGGCACCTATGGTAGAAATCATGAAAGAGACATATGAATATGTGACTGGTAATGATGGAACTCCTGTTACTACAACAGGTGGTACTTATGCGAAAATGATGCCTCATATTGTCCCATTTGGACCTTCTTTCCCAGGACAGAAGGGTATTGGACATAATCCTAATGAATGGATGACAAGAGAGGATCTTATTACCAATGCAAAGATTTATGCTTTAACACTTTATCAATTATCTAGAAAGGAAACAGAACTATGATTGAAGTATGTTGTGGAAGCTATAAGGATGGCTTACGTGCTTATAAGGGTGGAGCAACACGTATTGAATTAAACAGTGCCCTTTATTTAGGTGGTTTAACACCTTCTGTGGCCTCTTTAAGATTATTAAAGAGAGAAACAACACTAACTGTTATTTGTATGGTTAGACCTCGTGGTGCTGGTTTTACTTATGATGAAATAGAATACAAACAGATGTTATTAGAAGCAGAAGACTTATTAGAAAATGGCGCAGATGGGCTCGCTTTTGGTTTCTTAAATAGTGATCATACAATTGATGTTAAGCGTACAAGAGAATTTGTAGAACTCATTCATAAATACCATCGTACGGCTGTATTCCATCGTGCTTTTGACTGCTGTGATGATTTAGATCATGCTATGACTCAATTAGTTGAACTTGGCATTGATCGTGTTTTGACAAGTGGTGGTCAGCCTACTGCGATAGATGGAGCGGATCAGATCAAATCATTACAAGAAAACTATGGTAAGGATATAGAAATTCTTGCAGGAAGTGGTGTGAACTATAATAATGCAGCATCTTTAATGGATCATACAGGTATCTCTCAGGTACATTCTTCTTGTAAGGATTATGAAGAAGATCCTACAACTTCAGGCAAGTCTGTCACTTATAGCTATTATACTGGCACACATGCCAATGATTATGAAAGTGTGGACCAGGAAAATGTCGAAAAACTTGTCAGCAGCTTACAAAACAAATAAAAGATATATTATTACTTTCTTTGCAGTGTTCTTTTCGGCACTCTTACAGACATTTGTTCTTCAGACATTTTTGAATCCTTCTGATCTCTTATCAAGTGGTTTTACAGGGATTGCGATTCTCATTAATCGTATCAGTATGCTTTATGGATATTCATTATCAATTTCTACACTTGTGATTGTACTCAATCTACCTGTCGCAATTGTCTGTTATAAGACAATAGGTAAGAAATTTGTTTTCTTCTCTTTCTTACAAGTTATCTTCTTCAGTATTTTCACAAGGGCATTATCATTTGATCCATTATTTGATGATGTGATCTTAAATGTCTGTTTTGGTGGATTCCTTTATGGCTTTGCGATTGCGATTGCCTTAAGAGGTAATGCAAGTACAGCTGGTACTGACTTTATCGCTTTATATGTATCTAATAAAATGAACAAGTCAATCTTCGAATATATATTTGTCTTCAATACTTTGATGCTATGTATATTTGGATTCATGTTTGGCTGGATTCATGCAGGATATTCTATTTTATTCCAATTCCTCTCAACTAAAACGATTGATACATTCTATAAGCGATATAAACGTGTCACTTTAGAAATTACAACAGAACACCCTGAAGAATTACGTAAGGCTTATATTGCACAATATCGTCATGGTTTGACTATGCTTCATGGTGAAGGAGGCTATAGTGGCCATGCTCTCACTATGATCCATACTGTCGTGTCAAGCTATGAAGTACAGGATATTGTTGATCTCATGAAGAGTATTGATCCTCATGTTATTATCAATATATTACCAACAGAAAACTTTGTAGGTGGATTCTATCAGAAACCACTCGATTAACAGGCTTCGGCCTGTTTTTTTGCATAAAAACTTACTAAATTTCTGATTATCTTTTCATAAGTTGGTAAATGCCGATATA
>NZ_UQGV01000072.1 GCF_900540665.1 uncultured Catenibacterium sp.
AATGTTGTGAGAGTTTATTTATGTCTTGACAATGGTCATTTCATAACAGTATTTAAGTATAGTAAGCGATTACATTACCATAACTAAGGAAAGGGATTATAATGAAAACTTACGTACTATCATGGTTGAAACTACTCTTTTATTATTTTGATAGAAAGGATGACAATCTATGAAAAACAAATTACTTATATTAATCATAATGTTCAGCATTTGTTTTCAAGGTTGTACATCAAAGAAAGTAGCTCATAAAATTTATCTAGAAGATACATCTATCTTTACTACAAGTAATGATGGAAATTCTTCTTTCTATTATCGTTTTTATACTCAGGATAAAAGTGATTCTTATACTACTTCCGCAAAGACAACTAATCCAAATATTACTGCTGATGTATCATTAAGTGTTGATGAAGATAATGTCCACGAGCTGGAAGTCAATCTTCATACACCACCAGGAGAATATGTTTTTGATATTATTGTGACAGTTAATGATAAGAAGTTCACTATTAAAGATGTTCATCATATTAATTTTAATCACCCTAATGCCCCAGATATACTCGGTGAACATCATGGAAAAGGTGAGTATCCAAGTCCTAAGTCATTCCCTACAGACTATACTTACAAAGTGAACTTTACACAGCCTATAGAAGCATATGACTTTAAGGTATATGGTGAAGAGTTGAAATCATTAGAGAAAGTATCTAATAAATGTATCCAGTTAAAAACAAGAGTGGAAAAGCCTAACATCTCTAGTTTAACTTATGTAGTCAATGGTGAAGAGTATTCACTTTATAATATTTATCATGTTGTTTCTGATGATTACTATAAGAAGAAATTCCTGAAATAATTTGAAGGAGAGCACACTTTTTCCTCCTTTTTATCTTTTATTGAGTAATTTATCTAATTTAATATTAGTAATTAATTGTATAAGTCTTAAAATGTATAATACAAAATTTAAAAAGGGTGGTTAAGAAATGAATGATTTATTAAAAATGCATTTTAAATTGTTTATAAGAGAAAAGAGGTTTTTTTGTTTATATATAACTAATTTTATATTCTGCTTTTTTGGGATGTTGTTTTATATATTGAAAAACTTTGACAAAGATACAAGTGCCATGAGAGTATTCAAATAAGATAAGCGTTTACATTTGCGCTAAAAATGGAGTGTTAAGATATGAAAAAATTAATTGTGCTTTCTTTTTTAGTTGCTGCTTGTGCAGTATCGTTAGCTCATACTGAAGTGTCTGCTTCAGATGATACAGTTATTAATCAATATCTTCTTTTAAAAAATGAATATAATATAACTAAATCCAGATACATGCTATCTGAAACTCATAGTAGTGCAGTGAAGTTAAATAAAGCAAGAAAAGATATTGATTGTTTTAAAAATCATATTTATAAATTAAAAGGTAAATCAAGAGAGGAATTGAAAAGATATAAGTATACAAATTCTCAAATTGATGCGATAAAGAATTATGATGGAACAGAGGAAATGTCTGTAAAAGCATCTTCAAAAATCAAGTTTAGCGTTAAGAAGAATATATTAAGTTATGATGCGAAAACAGGATTGTCTACTGTAAAAGCAACAGTAAGCTTTAGCTGGAATGGAACACCTGAAGATTATGGAAGTGATGCTTTTGCGATGGCATATGAAGCAGATAATAATCATATTTTTAAGGAAGTTTCATCCGTTACTTCTTCATTAAAATACAAGGAATTCAAATCCTCTAAGAGTGTAAAAAGATGGACGAAGTCAGCGGTTAAGAAAGGTGATCAAGATGTTATTGGTTCATACGGATGGTCATTTCCTTTAAGAATAAAAGGTGATCAATACTATGCGTATTTGTATAAGGGATCTTTTTCTATAACAGGAGTAGTAAGTGGAAAATTAAAATATTTCAATGTGCGTTACTTATATAGTCATAAATCATCTATAGTTCCAACAGGATTTGGAATTAGTATATCTAGAGGTATGTCTTCTGCAGGAATAATACTCACAAAAAAATCTCGACATAAAGGGTATCCTGAAAAACATGGTGGTGTTGTGACTTGTTCATAATCTTAATGAATTATAAGGAGATAATAAAATGAATACATTAAAGAAATTATTAATGATAGTATTTTTATTCTTTTTGGTAACTTATGGATGTCATATACTAACTCTAATAAATTTAGAGATATTCATGTATGTATTTAATGCATGGCAGGATTTTGACTTGTATAACGTGCTTTTTAGCATATACACTGCATGTGCTATAGTTGTAATAACTATGTATCTTTTGCATAAGAAAAAGAATTAATATACTTTGTTTGTTGATACAAATATGAGGCTGTTGAATATTCAACAGTCTTTTATTTTATAAAAACACTTGATTATATAGTTAGTATATGCTAACCTATAGATAGTTAGTAAGAACTAACCAGGAGGTCAACAATGAAAGTAGTCTATGCATCAAGAACTGGAAATGTAGAAACATTAATTGGAAAACTAGGTATTACAGACGCATTACATATTGAAGATGGTACAGAAAAGGTTTCTGAAGATTATATCTTATTTACTTATACAGATGGCTTTGGAGATGTTCCTTATGAAGTATCAGATTTCTTAGAAAACAATCCATCTATTAAAGGTGTTATTGCTTCTGGTGATACAGGATATGGTGAAGCATATTGTTTAGCTGGTGATAAGATCAGTGAAGATTATCATGTTCCATGCCTTTACAAAGTAGAAAATGATGGTACTGATGAAGATGTAGAAGCCATCAAAGAGTTACTTTAATGACCTTAGGATATCATCAATTTGAACATCTTCTTCTTACGCATTGCACACCTACCTTGATCAAGCGTAAGTTAGGTAGTATGTTTCATCTTGATAATAGATATTCAGATGTTCATGAACTTGTAGAATATTATGATCAGATTCTTAACCTTCAAGGATTACGAATAAATCTATTTTTCTCTCATGGTCGTTATACAGTATATGTATATCTGCCTTCCTCACTCAAATACTTAATGACTAACAAAGACATTCAATCCTTTCTGAAACAATACGAATATCCTGATCATGATATTCTATCTCATCTAGAGAAACGTCTTGAGATGAGTCAATATCCACACGAAATAGGGTTATTTTTGGGTTATCCACTTGCTGATGTATGGGGGTTTGTACATCATAAGAAGTGTCAATGTTGTGGCTATTGGAAGGTATATGAAAATAAACGTGAAAAAGAAAGTCTCTTTAAACAATTTGACTGTTGTAGAAAAGAATTCATACTCCTTTATGAACAGGGCTATTCTTTGTCACAAATCCTTAATCAGGCTGATAATCAGCCTTTTTCTTTTACCTTAAATGAATTATAATATTTTCGAGGTGGTTATAAATGATGAGAGTAAATGAAACAGAAACTAAAAGATTATTAGAAGCTGTTAAACCAGCGAAGCTTGTTGCAGCAACTAAATATATTGATGAAAAAGAAGTAGAAAAGCTAGAAGAATGTGGTGTTATGATCTATGGTGAAAATAAAGTACAGGACTTCTTAAAGAAGTATGAAGACTACCATGGAAAAGGTGTATGGCATTTTATTGGTACATTACAGACCAATAAAGTAAAGTATATTATTGATAAGGTACAGATGATTCATTCTGTCGCAAACTATAGATTAATTGATGAAATAGAGAAACAGGCAGCTAAACATGATTTAGTTATGGATATCTTATTACAGGTTAATATTGCGAAAGAAGAATCTAAACATGGCTTTAATGAAGAAGAAATGAATGAAGTTATGGACTACTTAAAAGATAAACCTCATTTAAATCCTAGAGGATTAATGATGATGGCTCCTAATATTGAAGTAGAAGAAACAAGACAATACTTTAAAGCAACTAAAGACCTATTAACTAAACTGCAGGAATCTTATCCTAACTATCAATTAACTGAACTATCAATGGGTATGACACATGACTTCCCTATTGCGGTTGCAGAAGGTAGTACAATGGTAAGACTCGGTCATGCACTATTTGATGAATAATTAAAAACATCCCTAGAAACATAAGTTTCTAGGGATTTGTGTTTAGTATAGGAAATCCGGATTATTATATTCTGCACAACATTCCTGCCAGTATGTCATAGATTCTTTAATATCACGACATACATAATCATAGTCTTTCTTCTCTATCTTTCCATGATCCGCCATACTCTTATAAAATTTCTTTAAACTTGTAGCAGTTGTTTTAACAGTTGCAGGAGTAGACCACATACATTTACGTATAAAACAATCTCCAAGGAAGTCACCAATCATAGTAACGCCTTCCTCCATAGTTGCATCCATATGGTAAATTAAAAAATCAGTGATAAACAGATTCGCATTAGATAGATGATTGTAGATGGTTTTATCTTTTAAGCCTGCATTTTCAAGGTCTTCCTGGAAGAGAATTAAATATTCATAATTTGTGTCTTCATTTTCACTAAAGTCTAGATAGTCCATAATTGTAATATTCCTTTCGCTGTATAGATATATTATATAGTAACAGAAATAGAAAGGCTTTAGATTAATGTGAATTTTATAAAAATGTATTTTACCGACTTCATCATATCCTGCTGTTATAATAAAGGTATATGGAGGATACAGGTATGACGAAACGTATATTAGTTGTCTTAGTGCTTGTTTCTGTAATACTTATACCAAGTTGTACGAAAGATAAATATTCTGATGAATTTTAGAATGATGAAGAAGTTGCAGAATATGTAGAAACAATAATAAATAAGAAGTATAGTCGTCACTTTGATAATGAATAGATAGTGTAAAAATAGTGAAAGAATAGTGAAAAATAGTGTAAAAATAGTGAAATAATAGTGAAAAAACTCTTTTTCTAGGTATAATTATATAAAAGGAGGGCTTTTTATGATTAAAGTGACATTAACAAATGAAATCTTAAAATATATTACAGAAATTGAGCAAAATAGATACAAGGTATCATCGGTGAAACTTTCCCCAATCGTTATGAATAAGCTTCGTAAAAATTCAAAGAAAAAAAGCTCTTATGCTTCAAACAAGATTGAAGGAAATCCTTTGTCTGAAAAACAGGCGGAAGAAGTCATTGAAAGTGATGAAAGAAAACATTATTTGAAGCCGGAACAGGAAGTAAGAAATTATTTTCTTGCATTGAATTATCTGGAAGAGAAGTTGAACAATAAAGAAAAGTTATCTAAAAAACTAATTTTAGATGTTCAGAAATTAGTTGAAAAAGGTGCTCCTAAAGAAAAAATAGGACTTAGAGGACCAATGCCTCCAGGAGTATTATTTGCGGTATATGATTCTAAGACAGGAAATCCGGATTATATTCCACCAGAATATAGTGATGTTCCATCATTATTGGATGAGTTAATAGAGTATGTCAATACTACTGATGATCATCCATTGATTGTTGCAGCAGTTGTACATTATCAATTGGTAACTATTCATCCATTTGAAGATGGTAATGGAAGAACCGCAAGATTATTATCTGGATATATTATGGATTTGAATGGATATGGTTTCAATGGAATTGGTTCACTAGAAGAGTATTTTGCATATGATGTAAATGAATATTATGACTCTATTCAAATGGGGTTACCTGCATTGTATTATTCTGGAAGAGAGAATCCACCACATCCTGAAATTTGGATTAATTACTTTCTGCGAATGGTAAAGTTGTATTCTAGAAAAGTATGTGATCTACAATTATCTTCTGAAGAGGAAGATATTGCTGGAAGTTTATCTTTCTTAAAAGAGAGAGAAAAAGAATTATTAGTATTGTTGATTTCAAGCTATCGAGGAGAGTTCACTCCGATAGAAGTAAGTAAACAATTATCAGTCACAAATAAGACAGTTATTAATAGATTGGCTGGGTTAGTGAAGAATGGATTTGTGATTCCAATATTAGTTAATAAGAGAATCCGTTCCTACAAACTAAGTGAATTTGCGATAAATCACGAAAAGGAAATTAAAGAAGTAGCTGGGTAGTATAATTGATGTGATATTTTGAAAAGCATAGATAGAAAATGGTATAATTTCTACGGAGGGATGAAGGATGAATATCGATATTAAGAATTTTAAGTGGATACGTGAACCAAAAGAATTCACAATCGCAGATGATAAGATTGAGATTGTCACAGAGCCACATACAGATTTGTGGCAGAGAACTTATTATCATTTTAGAAATGATAATGCGCCTGTTCTACAGATGGAAACAGATGAAAAGTATTTCAGTTTTGTTGTAGAGACAGATTTTGCAGACAGTCATACAAGATTTGATCAGTGCGGTATTGTACTTTATTTAGATAGTGAGAACTGGTTAAAAGGTTCTATAGAATATGAGAATGAAGACTTCCAGCATCTTGGAAGTGTTGTAACTAACCATGGATATTCAGATTGGGCAACTACAGAAATTCGTGCAGATGTAAAGAAAATGTGGTATCGCCTAAGTAGAAGAGAAGATGATTATTGTATAGAATGTTCAGCAGATGGGGTGAAGTTTTCTCAGATGCGTGTTTGTCATCTTCATGAAGGCGGAGATAATATTCGCTTTGGAGTGTATGCTTGTTCACCAGAAGAATCATCTTTTAAAGCTGTATTTAAGCATATGCAGATTATGGAATGTCAGTGGCAGGCACACGATGGACAGCAGCCAGATTAGGTGAATACTATTGTATAGAAATGTTGATGAGGAGGATGTTAGGATGAATTCAGGTCCTATTATTCTCCTTTTTATATTTAACCTATTGTTATTGAGACAGAGTTTGTATTTTACCTTATAAATCCTTAAATTTTGTGTATATATCGTTATATTTTGTAATTTTATTATGCAAAAAACTAGATTATTTTTTAAAATTCGTTTAATATAGGTTCGATATAATACTCAAAAAGAGAAAAGGATGTGGAAGTATGAAGTATTATTTAGGAATTGATGTAGGATCTACGACTGTAAAACTCTACTTAACAGACGAGAATGATAAATGCTTATTTTCTAAGTACACAAGACATTTCTCAGATGTTAGAAAAACAATCTATGAGTTATTAATTGAAGTAAAGAATCAGATGGGTGATATTGATTTATATCCTGTTATGACTGGTTCAGGAGGTTTATCTCTTGCAGATAAGCTTGGTATTTCTTTTATACAGGAAGTTATTGCATGTACAAAGACAGTAGAAACATATATTCCACAAACTGATGTAGTTATAGAACTTGGTGGCGAAGATGCCAAGATCACTTATTTTGAAGGACAGCTTGAACAGCGTATGAACGGTACTTGTGCAGGAGGTACTGGGGCATTTATTGACCAGATGGCTACTTTATTAAAGACAGATGCTGCTGGTTTAAATGAATATGCGAAAAACTATAAGACAATCTATCCTATCGCATCACGTTGTGGTGTCTTTGCGAAAACAGATATTCAGCCTTTGATTAATGAAGGTGTATCTAAAGAAGATATTGCGGTATCTATTTTCCAGGCAGTAGTGAATCAGACTATTTCTGGTCTTGCCTGTGGTAAGCCTATTAGAGGTATTGTTGCATTCTTAGGTGGCCCACTTTATTTCATGGATCAGTTAAGAGAACGTTTTATTGAAACATTAGGTTTAACTGAAGATGAAATCATCTTCCCACAGAACTCACAGCTATTTGTTGCTATGGGTGCATGTTTAAATGCGAAAGAAAAAGTAGAAAATCCATTAAACATCTCTAAGATTATTGAAGACTTAGAAGGTCTTTCAGACTCTCCTACAGAACTTACAAATGTCTTAGAACCATTATTTAATGATGAAGCAGAATTAAAAGAATTCAGAGAAAGACACTTTACCCATATCACTAAGAAAAGAACACTTAAGAAATATAAAGGTAAAGTATTCTTAGGTATTGATGTCGGTTCTACAACATCTAAGATCATCATGACTGATGAACAGGGGGCGATTTTATATTCTTTCTATAGTTCTAATGAAGGAAATCCATTACAGTTAATTATGAGTCTGATGAAGGAAATCTATCAGATGCTTCCAGAAGGATGCTATATTGCGAAAGCAGGTGTTACTGGTTATGGTGAAGCCCTTATTAAAGCTGCTTTAAAGGTGGATATTGGTGAAGTAGAAACAATTGCCCATTATACTGCCGCAAAAGCCTATGAACCTGATGTAGATTTCATTCTTGATATTGGTGGTCAAGATATGAAGGCTATTACTATTAGAGATAACGTCATTCAGAATATTTCATTAAATGAAGCATGTTCTGCAGGATGTGGTTCGTTCTTAGAAACATTCGCAAAATCATTAGGTTATAAGATTGAAGAATTCGCAGAACTTGCATTAAAGTCTAAGCACCCTATTGATTTAGGTTCTAGATGTACAGTATTCATGAACTCAAAAGTGAAACAGGCACAAAAAGAAGGTGCTTCTGTAGAAGATATCAGTGCAGGTTTATCTTATTCAGTTATCAAGAATGCGTTATATAAAGTAATTAAACTAAGAAGTAAAGAAGATATTGGTAAGCATGTTGTTGTACAGGGAGGTACTTTCTATAACGAAGCTGTACTACGTGCATTTGAAAAAGAAACAGGTATTGAAGTAGTAAGACCTGATATCGCAGGATTAATGGGGGCTTATGGTATGGCCCGTATTGCGATTGAAAATGATGACAATGAACCTTCTACTATTCTTTCATTAGAAGAAATAGAAGCACTTGACTATGATACAAAGATTAGAAACTGTGGTAAGTGTACAAATAACTGTATGTTAACTATTACATCATTTAATGATGGTAGAGAGTACATTTCAGGTAATAGATGTGAAAGAGGGGCTAACCTTCCAATGACATCTAAAAAGCTACCTAACCTCTATGATTATAAATATGGTCGTATCTTTGGTTATAAATCACTTTCTAAAGATGATGCAAGAAGAGGAGAAGTGGGTATTCCTAGAGTACTTAATATGTATGAGAACTATCCATTCTGGCATACATTCTTTACTCAGTTAGGCTTTAGAGTTGTTTTATCAGCAAGATCTTCTAAGAAGATTTATGAAAAGGGTATTGAATCTATTCCATCAGAAAATGCCTGCTATCCAGCTAAGATTTCTCATGGACATATTGAAAATCTTATTGAAAGAGGTATTCCTTTTATCTTCTATCCATCAGTAGCATATGAAAGAAAAGAATATGAAGATGCAGGTAATAACTATAACTGTCCAGTTGTTGCTTCTTATCCAGAAGTTATTAGAAACAATGTAGACAGCTTAGAAGAAAAACATGTGAAATATAAGAACCCATTCTTATCTTTAAATAACCCTAAGACATTATTTAAGGTGATGAAGGAATCTTTAGCTGAATATGATATTTCAGATAAAGAAATGCATAATGCGATTGATAAGGCTTATCAGGAATTAGCACGTGCAAGAAAAGATATTGAAGTTAAGGGTCAGGAAGCATTGGAATGGATGCATAAAAACCATAAGAAGGGTATTGTCCTTGCAGGACGTCCTTATCATGTGGATCCAGAAATCAACCATGGTATTGCAAGCTTAATTACAAGTGAAGGTTTCTGTGTATTAACAGAAGATTCTGTATGTAACTTAAATAAAGAAAACTTAGACTTACGTGTAGTAGACCAGTGGACATATCATTCTAGACTCTATCGAGCTGCAGAGTTTGTAACAACTCAGCCAGATCTTGAACTTATCCAGTTAACATCATTTGGATGTGGATTAGATGCGGTTACAAGTGACCAGGTAGCTGAATTATTACAGGCCAGAGGTAAGATTTATACACTTATTAAGATTGATGAAGCCTCTAACTTAGGACCAATCAGAATCCGTATTAGATCACTAAAAGCAACAGTGAAGAAGAAAGACAATACTGTACACTTAGAAAATAAATATGAATCAGAAAAAGTATCATTCACAAAAGAAATGAAGGATGATAGATGGACTATTCTATGTCCTCAGATGTCTCCTATTCATTTCCAGTTTGTAGAAACTGCAATGAATTCAGAAGGCTATAATTTTGTGGTACTCCCTTCAGTAGATAAAGAAGCAGTGGATCAGGGATTAAAGTATGTCAATAATGATGCATGTTATCCAAGTATCTTAGTAGCAGGTCAGATGATGAATGCATTAAATTCAGGTAAGTATGATCCTCATAAAGTGGCATTGATTATTTCACAGACAGGTGGAGGATGTCGTGCAACAAACTATATTGCGTTTATTAGAAAAGCATTAAAGGATGCACATATGGATTATGTACCTGTTATCTCAGCTAACTTACAGGGATTAGAATCTAACCCAGGCTTTAAGATTACTTATAAAGTCGCTAAGAAGGTTATTATTGGGGCTATGTATGGTGACTTATTCATGAGAGTCTTATACCGTGTAAGACCTTATGAAAAGGTCAAAGGTTCAGCAAATGAATTATATGAATCATGGGTAGAAAAATGTAAAGAAAACGTTGAAAATGGTTCTATGAAGGAATTCAAGAAGAACGTTTATCAGATTGTAAAGGAATTTGATGAATTACCACTCCTAGACATTAAGAAACCTAGAGTAGGTCTTGTAGGAGAAATCCTTGTAAAATTCCACCCTACTGCCAATAATGAGATTGTAAAGATTATTGAAGAAGAAGGCGCAGAAGCAGTTATGCCAGATTTAATTGACTTCTTCCAGTATTGTTTCTACAATACTCAATATGAACATGAACATTATGATGCAAGCTGGAAATCAGCTAAGTTATGTAATGTTGCGATTAAATTAGTAGATTTCTTAAGAAAAGATATGATTAAGGCATTAGAAGCATCAAATCGTTTTGATGCACCACATCCTATTGATCAAATCGCTAAGAAAGCAAGTGAAGTTGTTTCTATTGGCAACCAGACAGGTGAAGGATGGTTCTTAACTGGTGAAATGATTGAACTCATTGATGAAGGTGCACCAAATATCGTATGTATGCAGCCATTTGCCTGCTTACCTAACCATGTAACAGGTAAGGGTGTTATTAAGGCATTAAGAAGAAAATATCCACAGTCTAACATCGTTGCGATTGATTACGATCCAGGGGCTAGTGAAACGAATCAGCTTAATCGTATTAAATTGATGTTATCAACTGCATTTAAGAACATGGAATCATCTAATTAGTGGAGGAAGATATGGAAGATGGACATTCCACCCCGCCCTCGCGAGGTAGGGCTATTCTAGGCTTTATAAGATCAAAACTGAATTATAATAAGATTTCTGTATTAAAGAAATTAGCCTGTAAGGATAACCCTGTAATATATAGACGTGTATTACAAGAATTAGGCGACTACAAGTATAAAAAGAAACCTGTGAAGGGTATAACCCTTTCACAGGCTGATTATGATACATGCTGCCTTATATTAACTGTAATGGTTGAGAAAGATTTTGATTATTATTATGATCAGGGATATGTCAAATGTACAATAGAACGTATGATTGACTTACTGAGTTAGGAGATTATTGTGAGAAAGATTAAAGAAGTTGTTGTAGTGGAAGGTAAAACAGATACTGCAACACTAAAACAGTTATTTGATGTAGATACAATTGAAACATCTGGGTCAGGAATTAACGAAGATATTCTATCTCTCATTAAGACTGCTGCTTCAACACGTGGTGTTATTGTCTTAACAGACCCTGATTATCCTGGTACACAGATTAGAAATAAAGTCATTCAGGCTGTTCCTAATGCGAAGCATGCCTTTGTCGCAAAAAAAGATGCCAAGGGTGTGAAGAAGCTTGGTATTGCGGAAGCAAGACATGATGCAATTATTGAAGCATTAGAGAATGCAGTCACATTTAGTGATGCTAAAGAATCTATTACCTGGGATGAATTTATTGATTTAGATGTATTAGGTAATAAGAAGAGAAGACTACAGGTCTATGATGCCTTTCATTTAGGTTATGGTAATGCGAAAGCGTTATTTAAGAGACTGAATATGATGGGTATTACAAAAGAAGAAGTACTTAATGCACTAAAGAGTCAGTAGACATAGTATCTACTGACTCTTTCTTATTATATAGAAAACCATACGCTATGCGTATGGTCCAAAAAAACTTTCAGAGAT
>NZ_UQGV01000073.1 GCF_900540665.1 uncultured Catenibacterium sp.
GGTCATATTGTGATGCTCTATAATCATTAGGCACTTCTATATATGTACCACCTGTAGTATTGAATTTTTCTTCTACAGCAGTCTGAAAACCAGAAGGACATCTATTCTTAATAGACTTGCCAAAACGTTTTTTCTTATTAAACCTGCCCTTGCTATTGACAGTAGTTTCCTTGGCTCTTTTCATAAGCTTACCTGCATTTTTAGCTTCTGTTATAAATACATCACCAAGACTCCTTAAATAATTAGCGTCTTCGTTTATAGCAAGCTGTCTATTTATCGCATTAATACGGCATAATTCAGAATGTTTTTCTTTTAACTTCTTATAATGATTAGAATATCTCCAAGTCTTGCGACCTTTTTTAATTGTACCATCTTCATTATAATTCTGCGGATTAGTTGCTCGTCTTGACCTGTCCATAGCACGATAAAGCAGACGTTCTTTTCTCTCAGAAGTCTGAATACTGTTGCCACGCTCTGAAAGGTTTTTCAAGCCTACCTCAGTATCGGATGTATACGCAACAGTCTGTGTACCAATATCAGCACCGATCATGCCTTTGCCGAACTTATGTCTTGGATTGCCATGCTTATCATATTTAGGTTTTGCTTTACCCTCGATAGTAAGATGCAGATATACTCTGTATTTACCTCTTATCATCCTGGGAACAAGTGTAGCATAGCAGGGTCTGTATGTATCTATGCAGAAGCCATCTTGAATAAGAGTGTTGACAGCCTTGTCATCCAAAATCTCAGATTCGGCAAGATATGATAAAACGGCGTCTACTTCATCCTGTTGGAATCTATCATTTACCTGTATTCCAAATACCATCCTGCCAAGTTTGAACTGCAGCTTATTATCTGTGACAGATATAGGTATGCCACGATTCATCTGCTTTGCACGAATACAAGGCAGTTCTCCATATTTTGAGAAATGAATGGTATTGCCATTACCATACAAGCATTTTTCGATACCATGCCATATATCTTCGGCTTTAGTCAGCGCAAATACAGCGTCTACACCATATTTCTTGCCTATTGGAATCATGGACGTTCTGCAGTATTCCCATGTAATATTATAAGCTTTCTGCATTTCATTAAGTTGTTTGGCATAAGTTTTTCGTTTAACCTTATCTTTAGAATTACCATAAAGAAAGAGCAATTTACGATATCTCTTTGTACGCATAAGCTGGTTATAATTCTTTCTCATAAGACCTACAAGCTCATTCCCAGCTTTGCGTATCTTATCAGAAAGAGCCACTACTTTAAGTGCATCAGGATAAGACATATCGGTTTCTACAGCCAGGATATGCCTGTCAGAAAGCTTATGAAATTGTTTAAGATGTCTTTTATGTTCTTTATCAGTTATCATTTTTCTGCTCCTTAATATACTTGATTACTGTAGATACAAAATATCCTCTAGACCATAAAATACCGCATCTTGCATAGAATTGTATTAATTGTGGAAATGCCTTGAATAGTTCAATAGCACTTATATCTTTAAAAGTTCTTACAAAATCACAGGAAGCAGCAGTTTGTGGTACATCTACAAAGACATGTATATGGTCAAGCATCACAACAAGAGCCTTAATGTGGTAATAGATTTTTCTGTAATATCTGTTTCAATATTTCCTATACATTACCTTTTAATACCAGAAATATGAATTTAGAATATCTGATGATGTGATACTGTATCAGATATTTTCAATACGAAGCAAGTCAAGAAATATGATACTCTCTCCTTCTCCAACAGAATAGATACGTGCAGGGTTTTCAAGTTCTGTTTTCCATCCAGCAGGAATGGAAATATTTATTTGTACATTGTTACTTTTAGTTCGTGCCATTACTTTTATCCACAACTTGAATGATATGCTGAATTATTAGGATTGCACTGTTCTGTATGGTTATTATTGTTCGTTATATGTGCAGTATTATTAGGATTTTTCTGATTAGAGTGATGGTTGTTTTGTTGTATGTGTGTTTATATCATGGTTACTTTTACTAATGATTTTTTTACTTTCTATACTTTAATATACATAGATTATATATCATTTTTCTAAGTATTTATCAAGTGAAATGTGGCTTTCATCCCACACGCAAGCGTGTGGGTTTTTCGCCACAAATTTATAACTTAAGAATTTAGTTCTTTCTGCCATGGCTCCAGATACGATAGTTGCTGCAGTTGCACAGAATACTAAGTTGAATACGAAGCTAGACCAATCAGTTGATGCAAAGTTAGTTAATGGACCATTTCCAAAACAAACCCATCCAATAAATCCGTTAGCTACATCACTCCCACATAAGAAGCTATAACCTACAATAAGAAAAGCGACAGTTCCTAAACAGAAATCCATTAAGTTCTTCATGATGATATTTCCGGCGTTCTTAGCACGGGTGAACCCTGCCTCAACCATTGCGAAGCCTGCCTGCATAAAGAATACAAACGCGGCACCAATTAAATACCATATACCAAAAACTTCAGTTAAAACCTTTGCCATAAGCACTCCCCCTTTATCATGTTTATGTTTTCTTTTTACCTTTCTGGTATGACTGCATTATACGAATAGAAAACACTCATGTCAATAAAATGTTATCACGGTAACTGTAATTTATCACTTATAATTATCGGAATAATCGAAAAAAAGTACCTTATATTCATGATAAAATGAATATTTAAGTAATAATGAAAATTCTTTTAAAATGATAAAATATTATTAAAAATACATGTAATTCATATAAAATGACATAAAAAATGCGATGTAAAAGAAAAACATGGTATACTTTTGTATAAGGAAAGACTAATAAAAACATATATGCGTACTCATATATGAGAAAGAGGTTTTTATGAGTTGTATTACACGTATTAAAGAAGCAAGCCTTACAGAAACAGAAAAAGAAATAGCACAATATATCATAGAACATCTAGAACATATTCTTGATGATTCTGCTATGAGACTAGGAGAAAAGACACATTCGTCTTCTGCGGCAGTTGTAAGATTTGCGAAAAAGCTTGGTTATACAGGTTTTCCACAACTAAAGATTGAACTTGCGAAAGATCTAGTAGAACAAATACCAGAAGTAGATAACTTATTAAACCCAGAAGAAGATATGGCTACACTTATGAATAAAGCACATCATTCTCAGATTGTGACTATTGATAAAACATATCAGCTTCTTAGTGCTTCTACACTAGAAGATGTTGTGAAAGCTTTAGAACAAGCGAAACATGTTTATTTATTTGGTATAGGTGGTTCAGCTATTGTCTGTGATGATTTTAGACATAAGCTTATGAGGATAGGGAAGACTTCTAGCTATTACCCTGATATACATCTACAGATGACTTTTGTACCTGCTATGACACAGGAAGACTTAGCTGTCTTTGTTTCTTATAGTGGAGAAACAAAAGGTATAGTCACTGCTGCTAAATGGGCAAAGGAAATGAACATCCCATCTGTCGCAATTACACAGTCTGCTTATAATAAGCTTGGTAAGTTAGTAGATTATGTATTAACTATTCCTTCACAGGAACAGCCATTACGTATTGGAGCGATGAGTTCTCGTTATTCTTCACTTATTGTCGTTGATCTTCTTTACTATGGATTAGTAAAACGTAATAAAGAAGAATATGCACAAAAGATTATTAATACAAGACGTATTATTCAAGAAATGAAAAAGTAGGTGTAAGTTATGGAAAAGATAGAAAAATGGATATCAAACAACAAGGATATTGAACAGGAATTAATACGATTAAGAAGACATTTTCATGAACATCCAGAAGTAGGTCATCCTCTTCCTCAGACACAGGAATATATTGTAAAGATGTTAGAGATGTATGGGTATGAAAATATTATTGTGAATCCCGGAGGCAGTATTGAAATACTTGTAGGTCCCCATGATAAGAAGATTCTATTATTAAGAAGCGATATGGATGCTTTACCACTTGTGGAACATACAAATCTTCCTTTTAAGTCTATTAATGGGGCAATGCATGCCTGTGGACATGATATGCATGCTTCTATGATGTTGATGTGTGCCAAACTTTTGAAACAGAATGAAAAGAAACTAAAAGGGCAGATCAAGATTGTCTTCCAGCCCCATGAAGAAGGACTCGTAGGATGTAAGATGATGATTGAAGATGGGGTATTAAAGTATCCTCGTGTTGATGCGGCAGTAGGCTTACATGTCATGCCGGCAACAGAAGATAAGACAGGGACAATCCGTACGATTCGTAAAGCAATGACAACCGCTTCTACAATCTTTGAAATCAATATTACAGGTAAGAGTTCACATGGTTCTATGCCAGAAAAAGGTATTGATGCTTTGCGTGTTGCGATTCATATCTATCAGCAATTACAGGAAATCATTCCTAAAGAAATCAGCATGAGTCATGATGATGTACTTACAATTGGTATTATGAATGCAGGTAAAGCCCATAACATTATTCCAGAAAAAGCTTATATGAAATGTTCATTGAGAAGTTATCGTCCAGATGATCAGGAATATATTATGGGTAGAGTGAATGAATTAGTTCAAAGTATTGCTTCTATGTATCATGCCCAGGCAGGGATCACAATTTTACAGCAGGCACCAAGTGTCTATAATGATCCTGCATTACTTAAATCTATTATGGATGTAGAAAAAGATGTATTTGGTGGTTATATCAAGAAGTTAGAACTTCCTCTTACTATCTCAGAAGACTTTGGCCATATTACTGCCAATGTACCTTCACTCTTTGTTACTCTTGCCGCAGGATGTAAACAGGATGGTTATATTTATGGTCTTCATAACAAAGCCACTATCTTTGATGAAGGCTGCTTAATGTATGGCCTGTATTTCTTATATAATGCTGCAATGAATTGGAATGTGAAGTATTAAATATCTTGCATTCACAAAAAGAGAAAAGGTATAATATTTAACAATGATGAATGGGAGAAAATAAACGAAAATGAACAAGATTGATCAAAAAACAGTATATACGATTAAAGCACTTTGTGCAGATATGATTCAGAAAGCAAATTCAGGACATCCAGGACTTCCTTTAGGGGCTGCTGGATTCACTCATGTATTATGGTCACAGGTATTAAATCATGATGCAAAACATCCTGAATGGGTAAATAGAGACCGTTTTATTTTATCAGCAGGACATGGTTCAAGCATGCTTTATAGCTTATTACATCTATATGGTTATGGCTTAACTATGGATGATTTAATGCAGTTTAGACAGTTAGGGTCACTTACACCGGGACATCCAGAATATGGACATACAGTAGGTGTAGATGCCACTACAGGTCCACTAGGACAGGGCTTAGGCATGGCTGTTGGTATGGCAATGGGTCAGGCTCATTTAGCCACTGTATTTAATAAACCAGGTTATGATCTATTTGATCATTATGTTTATGCATTAGCTGGTGATGGATGTATGATGGAAGGTATTTCTTCAGAAGCATTATCACTTGCCGGTACACTTAAGTTAGAAAAGCTCATCATCTTATATGATTCAAACAACATTTCTATCGAAGGTAACACAAACATCACATTTACAGAAAATGTATCAGACAGAGTAAAGGCATTTGGTTTTGAAACATTAACTGTAGAAGATGGAGATAACTTAGATGAAGTACTTGCTGCATTGGAAAAAGCAAAGACCATTAAAGGTAAACCTAAGTTTATTGAAATTAAGACAACTATCGGTAAAGATAGTCCAAACGAAGGTTCAGAAAGCACTCATGGTGCACCATTAGGCGTGAATAACATCAAGGCACTTAAAGAAAAACTTGGTCTTCCACAGGAAGAATTCTATGTACCAGAAGATGTATATGACTATCTTGCATCAACGCAGAAACGTGTAGATGATTTATATGATGCTTGGACTTCTATGCAGGATAAATACTTTGAAGAATATCCAGAAATGAAGATTGTATGGGAACAGTATTTTAACCCTGACTTTGCAAGAATCTTCAAGGATAACCCATTATTCTGGGCTAATAAGCATCACAATATTGCAACTCGTGCTGCAAGTGGTGAAACAATGAACCTTATTAAGAACTTTGCCCCTAATTTCATTGGTGGTTCAGCTGACTTAGGACCTTCTAATAAGACAGTCTTAAATGGTGAAGGTGAATTCAGTGCAGATAACTATGGTGGACGTAATATCCACTTTGGTGTAAGAGAACAGGCTATGGCTGCAGTAGGCAATGGTTTAATGTTATATGGTGGATTAAAGGCATATGTGGCTACATTCTTTGTATTTAGTGACTATGTAAAACCTATGGCTCGTTTGTCTTCATTAATGAAGCTTCCACTTACTTATGTATTTACTCATGATAGTATTGGTGTAGGGGAAGATGGACCAACACATGAACCAGTAGAACAGTTAACTATGCTTCGTGCTATGCCTAATATGTATGTATTTAGACCATGTGATGAATTTGAAACAAAAGCAGGCTGGTATGTTGCAATGAGTTCAAAAGAAACACCTACATCTCTCATCCTTTCTAGACAGGATTTACCTAAGATGGTAGGAAGTAACAGAGGTGCCTTAAGAGGTGGTTATATCATCGATGATTGTATGAGTAAGCCAGATATCATCATCATTGCATCAGGTTCAGAAGTAGACTTAGCAGTTAAAGCTAAAGAACAATTAAAAGACCCTAACTTAAATATCAGAATCGTTTCTATGCCTTG
This sequence comes from uncultured Catenibacterium sp., assembly GCF_900540665.1. Taxonomy (GTDB): domain Bacteria; phylum Bacillota_I; class Bacilli_A; order Erysipelotrichales; family Coprobacillaceae; genus Catenibacterium. The sequence continues at coordinate 6,679 of NZ_UQGV01000073.1, forward strand.
TCAGGAATTATTCAGAGAACAGTCAGAAGAATACAAGGAATCTATTCTACCATCATGTGTAGAAAATAGAATTATTGTAGAAGCTGGAAGCCGTTTATCTTGGGGTGAATTTGCAGGATTCAAGGGCAAATATGTCACTATGGATACATTTGGTGCTTCAGGTAAGCCAGCAGACTTATTCAAGGAATTCCATTTGACTGTAGAAGATGTCATCAAAGCTATTAAAGAATTCTAAACAAATTTGTTTTAGCCTCCTATAATAGTATTATAAGGAGGCTTTTTTATGTGGATTCTTTATGCATTTGGTTCTGCCTTTTTTGCAGGTTTAACTGCAGTGCTTGCGAAATGTGGCATTGAACATACAAACTCTCACTTAGCAACTGCATTACGTACCATTGTCGTACTCATCTTCTCATGGATCATGGTAGGAATCGTAGGATCATTCTCTACAATTCATACTATTACGCATAAGACATTTCTATTCTTAATTCTTTCTGGAATATCAACTGGAGCGAGCTGGCTATGTTACTTCAAGGCATTACAGTTAGGGAATATTAATAAGGTAACGGCTATAGATAAAACAAGTGTCGTATTGACTATTATTCTTTCATTTCTATTCTTCAAGGAAAGCGTTACAGTATATAAGATCATAGGTATGATTATTCTTACAACAGGTACATATTTAATGGTAGAAAAGAAGAAGGTTACTAAACAGACAAGTCATACCTGGTTACTTTATGCAGTACTTTCTGTTGCCTTTGCGAGCTTTACAACTATCCTAGGTAAGATTGGTATTAGTAATATTGAAAGTAATCTAGGAACCGCAATTCGTACAAGTGTAGTTCTTATTATGAGCTGGATTGTAGTCTTTCTGACACATAGTGAAATGAATATGAAGAATATTCCAAAGAAAGAATATCTCTATATCGCTTTATCAGGACTTGCAACAGGCGGTTCATGGTTATGCTTCTACCATGCCCTGCAAAGTGGACCAGCAAGTCTAGTCACTCCTATAGATAAGCTCAGTATTCTCTTTACTGTATTATTCTCTTATCTTATTTTTCATGAGAAACTCTCTAAGAAAGCATTACTTGGTTTAATAATGATTGTAGCTGGCACTTTAGTTATGCTTATCTAACTTTTCTATTCACAAACCTTCTCACAAGTGTTATTATTACAGTGTTAGTTATAACTAACAATAGGAGGAAAAGAATATGAAAGAATTATTCAAAAACAAATTATTATGGTCATTTGTAGGTGGTGTAGCCGCTACAGTTGCAGGTAGTAAGTTTGTAAAGAGTGACTGTGCAAGAAATGCAGCAGTTAAATCCGTTGCGGCTGGTATGCAGATTAAAGATGACGCACTTGCAACATATGATACAATTGTAGAAGACGCAAAAGATATCTATGCTGAAGCAAAAAGCAAGAAAGAAGCAAAATAGGGAATAGTCATTTCCTATTTTTTAGGTGATAAGAGAATGTTAGAGTATCGTATAGTACATGACATACCAGGACGTATGAGAATACGTTATGGCCGTTATCGCTTTTCTAGAAATAAAGCACTAGCCTTACATTTCGCATTATGTAAATGGGATATGGTTGAATCAGCCGATGTCAATGAAAGAACAGGTTCTATTTTGTTCACTTACAGTGTTGATCAAAGAGATGCTTTGATTGATAAAATCAACTCTTTAGATATCCCTCACTTTGATGACACACTCTATGAAAAACTCATTAAAGAAAACAAATATCTTATAGATCACCGTGATATCAACGATCAATACATTGGAAAATTCACTGGTATTATCGTAAGAAGATATGCCTCTAAATGGTTTCTACCATTACCAATAAGAAACATATTAACCATTTATCATACAATCCAGTATGTAAAAGAAGGACTTGATTCTCTTGTACATAAACGTATTGATGTACCAGTATTAGATGCGACAAGTATTTCTGTTTCATTATTATCAGGACAATGGGGTACAGCACGTAATATCATGTTCTTACTGAATATCTCTTCATTACTTGAAGACTATACAAAGAAAACAACATCATTACAGCTCAAAGAAACATTGTCTGTCAATATTGATAAAGTATGGATACTAGAGGAAGAAAAAGAAAAACAGATTTCTACAACTCATTTACAGAAAGAAGATATTGTGATTGTACAGACAGGTTCTATGGTTCCAGTAGATGGTGAAGTAGTAAATGGTGAAGCCATGATCAATGAATCAAGCTTTACTGGTGAACCATTAAGTAAGATGGTAAAACAAGGAAGTTCTGTTTTTGCAGGTACTGTTGTAGAAGAAGGTAAGATTTATATTAAGGTAAGAAATCTACAATTAGAAAGCCGTATTAATAAGATTGTAGATATGATTGATACAAACGAATCACTTAAAGCTGGTATCCAATCTGGTGCTGAACATTTAGCTGATGCGATTGTACCTTATAGTTTTGTGGCTTTCTTTGGATTACTTCTTGCGACAAGAAATCTTACACGTGCTTCTTCTGTATTACTTGTAGATTATTCATGTGCAATTAAGCTTTCTACATCTATTTCTATTATTAGTGCAATGCAGGAAGCAGGACGCCATTCTGTTATGGTTAAGGGTGGTAAATACCTAGAAGCAATGGATCAGGCAGATACAATTGTCTTTGATAAAACAGGTACCCTTACAAATGCGCAGCCATTTGTACAGAAGGTTACACCAATAGGAAACTATACACGTGATGAAGTATTACGTATTGCAGCTTGTCTAGAGGAACATTTCCCACATAGTGTAGCAAATGCGATAGTAAAACAGGCATCACTCGAACAATTACATCATGAAGAAGAACATGCTGAAGTGAAGTATATTATTGCGCATGGTATTGCGACTATTTATCGTGATCAGCGTGCTATTATCGGTAGTGATCATTTTGTATTTGAAGATGAACATATTACTAAAACAGAAGAAATAGAAACACTCATCAATAACTTACAAAGTGAAGGTGCCAGTTCTTTGATATTCCTCGCAATAGGAGGAGAACTCGCAGGTATTATTTCTATTTATGATCCACTTAAACCAGAAGCAAAAGAAACTATTATGAATCTAAGAAGTAGTGGTTTTAAGAATATCATTATGTTGACAGGTGATAGTGAGAATGCAGCTAAGCATATTGCGGAAGAACTTAATATTGATGGTTACTTAGCAGGTGTATTACCTGAAGATAAAGCAAACTATGTCAAAAAATTAAGAGATGAAGGACATAAAGTTGTGATGGTTGGTGATGGTGTCAATGATACTCCAGCCTTATCTTGTGCGGATGTCTCTATCTCTTTACAGGATAGTTCAGATATTGCGAGAGAACTTGCGGATGTGACACTTACTTCTTCATCATTAGAAGAAATTGTCGTATTTAAACAATTATCAAAACTATTAATGAAAAGAATCAAGCGTAACTATACAAGAATAGTCACTTTAAATACTGGATTAATATTATTAGGTATGTTTGGTGTCTTACCTGCAAGTACAACATCACTTATTCATAATGGTTCAACATTTATATTTGCGATATCATCTTCTACATCATTATTAGAAAATTGATGTACAGCCCCGTTCTGGGGCTTTTTTATTTCCGAGGAAAACTACAAATGTCAACTCAAGTTTACATGATAGTTGGTGGAGGAAACTGTCTTTTCGCACTACACTTGTAGAGGCACTATTCATGAAAAGGAGTTGAAAAAATGGACGCAATCTCATTAGATCATATATCTAATAGATATCCCTTATTAAACGATATCAGCATCACGGTGAAGTATGGAGAAATATATGGCATAGTGGGGAAACAGGCAACAACTCTATTTAAAATCATTCTTGGTAAAACCTACTATGATCAAGGACAAGTGAGTATTCTAGAAAGTACTCAAGAAAAGTATTTGAGACGTAATAGAAAGAATAGGCTACGCTGTCAACAGCCACTTCTTTAATCATTTGAATGCATCTAAGAACTTTTACTATCACTGTCTAAAAAAAGGTATTTATGACAAAAAAGAAGTTGAACATGTCCTATCTCTCGTGGGCTTGCAGGACCAACAGTTACTTTATCGCAACTTCTCACACGAAATGAAATGTCGTCTTGCGATTGCGAAAGCCCTCTTAGGACATCCAGCTATTCTCCTACTTGATGAACCTATGGAAGATCTCAATACTAACGAAATAGCTTCTATTAGACAGCTTCTTCTTGCACTCAATAAAGAAGGTATTACGATACTGCTCTCTAGTCATTGTATCAACCACTTAAAAGGACTTGTCACGCACCATTGCATCATAGAATATGGAACAATCAAAGAAATCAAGGAGTGAATTCCTTGATTGAATCATGAATAAGTATGCCAATAAGATTCTGGGGTTATTATTACATCATTCAATTTTTTTATGCTATTTAATCCAGAGATATACATTTCTCGACTTCTTTCCACTCATAATAGGATTAAATCATTTAATATGGATACTCTCAATTTCCTAGAATATACAGAAGAATAAATAACCGGATAATTCTTTCAAATGTAGTGAAGCTTTCATTTTGTAGTCAACATAGTCTTCTGTGACATCCTGCTTAAACTATAACCCCAACTGAATCTTATAAAGACTTTCATGATCCTTTTGACATAGTAACCAATATCTTCCTGCATGATCATGGAAGTCTATTTTTTATTGCATTATTCAACAAAAAGGAGAATAGAAGGGTGAATATGAAAAAGAAGGTCATATTGTTTGTATTTATCATTTTAATCAGTATAGTAACAATTGCAGTAAACAGATATTACAGTACTGACCATACTTTATCTGACTGCTACTATACACAGATTCCTCGTGTTGATGTGAATAGAGAATCATGGCTTATCGATGATTTTGGCCATAAACAACCCATTGGTAAAGAATATGTTCTTGTTTGTTATAATGCATTAGGAGAGTCAACACGTGTAACATTTATTTATGCAGACTCTTATTGTCCAGGAACTTACATCAAGTTAAAAACAAAGAAGAAGATAGTCATCAACCAAAGGATTATATCTGAATCGAAAGTTCCACAACGTGCTTTAAATCAAATCAAGAGTTATGGAACAAAATAGATGAAAGGAGAGAGATATGAACTATGAAGTGATTAGTTATATTATTGCCATCATGTATATGGTATTTATGATTTCCTTATTTTGTTCAGCTGTTTATCTCTTCATATTAATAGTTAAAGCTCTTAAGAAATATATTAATTCTAAAGATGCAAAAGTCAATATAAAAATGTAGGTTTAGGACAATATAAGAATGTAGGTTTTC
>NZ_UQGV01000074.1 GCF_900540665.1 uncultured Catenibacterium sp.
CACCAGTCAGCGTATTAAAGGCAATCTTTGAAAATCCAAGTATTTCTAAAGCTGTAACTGATTTCAATAATGATTGGTATTCAGTATACGGAGAAGACAAAGGTCTTTGTGATATGTAATGAAAAGAAACGAGCACACGCTCGTTTCTTTTCATATAATATGATGTTTTTTTAATTCTTCTTCTAGTTTTGAATTGTCAGGCAAATGAATACCATCCATGCCGACGTTCTTACATGCATTAATATTATTGAGAGAATCATCAATAAATAGACATTCATCTGCTTTTAACTGATAACGTTCTAATAATAATTCATAGATTCTTAAATCAGGCTTGATTAACTTTTCTTTGGCACTAATAATAGCTCCATCAAATAGAGTAAACCAATCCTGTTTCTTTAAGAAACGATTATATGCATCTAGGTGGAAATTAAAAATAATATAGAGAGAATAACCTTTCTCCTTTAATAGAGAGAGTAACTTGATATTATTTTCAATAGGAAGAAGTAATTCAATCCATTTTTCCATGATTTCTTCTATATCCAATGCAAGTTCAGGATATTCGTTGATTAATTTTTTTGTAAACTCTTCTCTTGTGATGGTTCCTTCGTCTAGTTTGATCCATAGAGGATTCTGGAAGATGATTTCAAATAATTCATTATAATGCCTATAGTTCTTCTTTTTCAGCCAAATTAAAGGCTGATAGTTTAAGAGAACACGCCCTAAATCAAATACAATATTTTTCATATTTTTCTCCTTTTTACTATTATATGATATACTTAATGAAATGTATATGTTAATCAAAGGTGGTGATATTATGGACGAATTAAAGAAAGTAACAACAAGTCAAAATAGAATAGATTTATTACATGCTTCCTCTATTGATACGTTAGAAGATCTTATTTATCATTATCCTTATAAATATGATGAAGTGAGTGAAATATGGCCTCCAGTAGAAGATAAATGCTGTGTAGAGGGAGTTATCATAAGTAGTCCTAAAGTATTTTATAAAGGACGTTTTTCACGTATGACATTCAATGCGTCTATTAAAGGCAATGACTATACAGTCACAATCTTTAATAGACATTTCCTTCGTCCTCATTTAACACTTAATCGTATTGTTACTTTACAAGGTAAGGTAGAAGGGAATCGTTTCACTGCCTCTAATATATTATTAAAGAATCTAGATCAATTATCAGGTATTACACCTGTCTATTCATTAAAGGATGGTCTCACAAGTCATGCCTTTTCTCAATATGTTAAAAAAGTACTAGGAATGAATATTCCTATAGAAGATGGGCTTCCTATAGAAATAAGAGAAACAGTCAATCTCATGAGCAAGAAAGAAGCACTCTATGCAGTTCATTTTCCAATGAATCATGAACAGCTTCAAAAGGGAATTAAAACACTTAAATATGAGGAATTCCTGAATTTTGAACTGGCCCTTTCTTATCGTAGAATGCAAAGAGAGCAGGAAGTAGGATATGCAAAGGACTTTTCTTTAGATGAAGTCAATGCTTTTATTCATACACTTCCCTTTAAATTAACTAAAGATCAAAAACAGAGTGCAAAAGAAATATTGTTAGATCTTCATAATCCAACAATCATGTATCGTTTCTTACAGGGAGATGTAGGAAGCGGTAAAACAATTGTGGCAGCTATAGGGTTATATGCGAACTATTTAAGTGGTTATCAGGGGGCTTTAATGGCACCTACTGAAGTACTCGCAACGCAACACTATAGTAAGCTTAAAAAGACATTTGAAGCATATGATATGAATATTGCGTTACTGACAGGATCGCTTACTTTAAAAGAAAAGAAAGAAATCTATGAAGGGCTAGAGAATGGTGTTATTGATTTGGCGATTGGTACACATGCTTTGTTTCAAGAGAGTGTTCATTATAAGAATCTAGGATTTGTCGTAACAGATGAACAGCATCGTTTTGGGGTGAAACAAAGAAAAGCCTTAAAACAAAAAGGTGAAGGTGTTGACTTCCTTGTCATGAGTGCTACACCTATACCGAGAACCCTTGCGATGAGCTTATATGGAGATATGGATGTTTCAAGTATAAAAACAAGACCTGAGGGTAGAAAGCCTATCTTAACACAATATTTTGAAGGTAGTTCCATGAAACCTTTCTTAAAACAATTAAAGAGTTATTTATCACAAGGTGGACAATGTTATGTCATCTGTCCTTTGATTGAATACAATGAAGATCTTCTATTAAAAAGTGCTTTGACTATTTATGAAGCGATGTCTTCTTATTTTAAAGGACATTATCAAGTAGGACTTCTTCATGGCTCTTTGAAGGATGAAGAAAAAAATGCAGTGATGCAGGATTTTAAAGATAATAAAATACAGATTCTAGTCTCTACTACAGTTGTAGAAGTAGGGGTCGATGTACCTAATGCCAATATGATGGTTATTTATAATGCAGAAAGATTTGGTTTATCTTCTATCCACCAGCTACGTGGCCGTATCGGAAGAGGAGATCAGCAAGGCTATTGTTTTCTATTATCTGAGGCACAGGACGAAGCAGCAAAAGAGAGACTGCATTATCTAGAAGAACATGATGACGGATTTGAAATTTCACAGTATGATTTAAAAACAAGAGGCCCAGGAGAATTATTAGGTGATAAACAGAGTGGTCTTCCAGCCTTTATGATGGGTGATATATTTAAAGATATGAATATTCTAGAAGAGACAAGAAGATATGCAATTAAGATGATTCATGATTATTATAAGTATGGAGAGTATGAAAACTATATTGAGATGATCAAGAAAAAGATAAAAAAAGGGAATGAATATATTGATTAGTTATGATATTATGTAACTAACGAGGTGATTTTTATGAAATTAGCAATCGATGCGATGAGCGGAGATTTAGGTAGTGCACCTGTTGTGGAAGCCTGCAGGAAGTTTGCAGAAAAGCATCCAGATGTTGAATTATATGTGACAGGTAAAAAAGAAGAATTAACAGCTTTAGAATCTACTAATTCTATTCATATTGTAGATGCACGTGATGTTGTATTAATGACGGATAGTGTATTAGGTGTAAGAAGAAAAAAAGAATCTTCAATGGTGAAGGCTTTAATGATGGCCCGCAAGGATGAAGTAGATGGTGTTGTATCATGTGGATCTACAGGTGCTTTTTATACTGCTTCAATGTTGTTTGTAAAGCGTATTGAAGGAGTAGAAAAATCATGCTTAATGGCGATTGTTCCTACATATAGTGGCAATAGTACTTGCTTGATGGACGTTGGTGCCAATGCGACAAATACAGCAGAACAGCTACAAGAATTTGCAGTAATGGGTTCATTATATAGCAAACTTGTATTAAATAAGGAAAATCCAAAGGTTGCTTTACTTAATATTGGTGCAGAAGACCATAAGGGTGATGAAATGCATCAGGAAGCCTATAAACTATTAAAAGACTGCGATAAGATCAATTTTACAGGTAATGTAGAAGGTAGAGATTTATTATCAGGTGATATTGATGTTATTGTGACAGATGGATTTAGTGGTAATATCGCATTAAAAGCATCAGAAGGCGCAGCTATTCTTCTTATGAAGGCGCTTAAAGAATCTTTATTTGCGACATTAAGAGGTAAGATTGGTGCCTTATTTGCGAAAACGCAATTATATGCCTTAAAGGATCGCTTTGATTATAAATCAGTTGGTGGTGCTTTATTTATGGGCTTTGAAAAAGCGATTGTGAAAGCACATGGCAGTTCAGATGCCAAAGCGGTTTTTAATGCAATGGAACTTGTATATAGAATGGTAGACTTAGATGTTGTAGGTCGTATGAAAGAAGGACTTAAATAATGAAAATATTAGATTTCTTACAGAAAGAAAACATTCCTTTTAAGCGTATTAGTCTTTATAAGGAAGCATTTACTCATTCATCTTATGCAAATGAATCAAACGCTCATATTCCTGATTATGAAAGACTAGAATTTATGGGAGATGCTGTTTTACAGCTATTTGTATCAGAATTCATTTTCGCATTACATCCAGAATATAAAGAAGGACAGTTAACACAGCTTCGTTCTAAACTTGTAAGAGAAGAATCATTGGCACGTTTTTCTGAAGAACTTCATTTAGGTGAACTTCTTTATTTAGGTGTAGGTGAAGAAAAGAGCGGCGGACGTCATCGTGAAAGTGTTCTTGCAAATATTTATGAATCATTTATTGGTGCACTTTATTTAGATTGTGGTAAAGAACAGGTGCTTCGTATTCTTGAAAAGACAATCTTCAAACATGTTAATGAAGTGAATGAATTTGATGATATCACTGACTATAAGACTAAATTACAGGAACTAGTGCAGTCGGATGACCGTAAAACAGTCAGTTATCATGTTAAGAGTTCAACTGGACCAGCCAATGCTCCTGAATTTGTCATCGAAGTTATTCTAGATGATATGATTTTAGGTACTGGCAAGGGAACAAGTAAAAAGCGTGCAGAACAGCATGCGGCAAAAGATGCATTAATGAAAATGGCAAAGAAGGCTTCATAGTCTTCTTTTTCTTATGTGTAAGTTTTGTAAAAAAAGACAAATCACTTTACTTTTTGTATAATGATAGTATGATAAAAAACAAACAAGTAAGGAGATTATAATATGGGTAATACAACAGTAAGTGATGCAAGAAATATAACTCTTGTCATGGACTTTTATGAATTAACAATGTCATATGATTATTTTAAACAGGGAAAAAAGGATGAAGTAGCTTACTTCGATATGTTCTATCGAAAGAATCCTGATCAGGGTGGTTATGTCATCATGGCTGGATTACAGCAGTTGATTGAAGCAGTCAAGAATATGCATTTCTCAAAGGGTGATATTGATTATTTACGTACACTGAATATGTTTGATGAAGAATTCTTATCTTATTTAGCAGATTTCAAATTTGATGGTACAATCTGGGCTGTCCCTGAAGGAACACCTGTATTCCCTTATGAACCATTAGTAACTGTTAAAGGAAAATTAATTGAAGCACAGTTATTAGAAACATTTCTTTTAGTGACAATTAACCATCAGTCATTGATTGCGACTAAAACACATAGAGTTGTACAGGAAGCAAAAGGCCGTCCTGTTATGGAATTTGGTGCAAGAAGAGCGCAGGGTTATGATGGTGCAACATATGGCGCAAGAGCAGCTTATATTGGTGGAGCAGCAGGAACTGCAACGGTATCAGCTGGTCAGGCTTTTGGTATTCCAGTACTTGGTACAATGGCACATTCTTTTGTTCAGTCTTTTGACACTGAATATGAAGCATTTAAAGCGTATGCTGAAATTTATCCAGATTCATGTATTCTTTTAGTAGATACATACGATACATTAAAGAGCGGTATTCCAAATGCGATTAGAGTTGCAGAAGAAGTATTACAGCCAATGGATAAGACATTAGCAGGTATTCGTATTGATTCAGGAGATATTGCTTATTTAACTAAGAAAGCACGAATGATGCTTGATGTTGCTGGATTGACTGATACAAAGATTTCTATTTCTAACTCTTTGGATGAATATTTAATCCGTTCTGTACTTGAACAGGGTGCACGTATTGATTCATTTGGTGTAGGGGAAAATATGATTACATCTAAGTCTTTTCCAGTATTTGGTGGTGTTTATAAGATGGCGGCTATGGAAAAAGATGGCCACATTATTCCAAAAATCAAGATTTCTGAAAATAAAGAAAAAATCACAAACCCAGGCTATAAGAAGGTTTATCGTTTAATAGAAAATGAAACAAATAAAGCCATTGCTGATATTGTAATGTTTGCGGATGAAACAATTGATCCAGAAAAGAATCTCACTATTTACTCTCAGTATGATAAATGGAAGAATAAGACATTAATAGGTGGTACATATACATTCTTTGAATTACAGAAACCTATCTTTGTGGATGGTGAATGTGTGTATGAAGAAAAAACACTTGAAGAAATCAGAGAAAATGTTAAAAAACAGGGTGCATTATTATGGGATGAAATATTCCGTTTAGAGTACCCACATGCTTATTATGTAGACCTTTCTGAAAAACTCATTAATTATAAATTAAAGATGCTTGAGGAAAAACGTGGATGAAAATAACAGTAGTAGGATTAGGCGTTATTGGTGGAAGCTTTGTTAAGGCACTTAAAGGACAGGGCTATGAAGTTTATGGTATCGATACAAACCAGCAGACTTTAGATATGGCTAAAGAAGAGGGCTGTATTATTGAAGGTTATCTAGATGGGAAAGATATTATCCCTGAAACAGATCTAACAATCATCTGCCTTTACCCAAGTCTTGTTTTAGATTTTATAAAAAACAATCAATTCAAACCAGGAAGTATTGTCACAGATGCTGTAGGAATTAAATCTTATTTCTTAAGAGAAGCACTTTCTATCATTCCAGAAGATGTAGAATATATTTCTATTCATCCAATGGCAGGTAGAGAAAAGAAGGGCTATCAATATGCTTCTAAACAGGTATTTGAAAATGCAAACTTCATTATCGTTTATCATGATGAAAATAAGAAATCTACTATAGATTTTGTTCAGGAATTCTCTAAACAGTTAGGTTTCCGTTCAGTTAAGATCATGTCTCCTGAAGCACATGATGAAATTATCTCATTTACTTCTCAATTACCTCATTGTCTGGCTGTATCACTTATGAATAGCGATGATCAGAAATATGAGACAGGAAAGTATATTGGCGACTCATTTAGAGATCTAACACGTATTGCGAATATTAATGAAGACCTATGGGATGAATTATTTATGAATAATAAGCAGTATCTTCTTGCTTCTATTGAACGTTTTGAAGAACAGCTAAACCTTCTTAAAAATGCGATTCGTGATAATGATGATGAGACTTTAAAGGCTGCATTTAGAAAATCTACAAAAAGAAGAGAACATTTGTAAGAATGTTCTTTTTTTTACTTCAGAAGTTTAATATATAAAACAAAAAGTTTAAAAAAGAGGTTGAAAGATATCTTTATAAGTGTATAATATTGTTGTTTGATTAAGTGAACAAAAAGTTAATTATATAAAACAGGGAGGATTAGATGGATCTCGGAAGGAAAATTAAGCAGCTGCGCCTTGCGAATGACTTAACGCTTGAAGAATTAGCAAACCGTAGTGAATTATCAAAAGGTTTCCTCTCCCAGGTTGAAAGAAATCTAACATCACCATCTGTCGCAACACTTGATGATATTCTTGAAGCATTAGGCACTAATCTTCATGATTTCTTTGATCAGCAGGAGGATGAACAGCTTGTCTTTGGCGAGAAGGATTTTTTTGTGAATGAACAGGATGATTACATCATTCACTATATTGTACCAAATGCTCAGAAAAATGAGATGGAACCTATTCTTATTGAACTAGAAAAGGGTAAACGTTCAATGAAGATGGAACCTCACGGTGGAGAAGAGTTTGGTTATGTATTAGAAGGTAAAGTAGTTCTTCATTATGGGATGCGAGAAGAAATTGTTAAAAAGGGTGAAACATTTTATTTGAAGGGCACACGTGCACATTATTTAGAAAATCAGTGGGAAAGAAAGGCGAGAGTGATCTGGATTTCTACACCACCATTATTTTAATGAGGAGAGTTTTATGAAGAAAATTATTGAATTAGATAATCTGACTAAATCGTTTGATGGCCAGGTCATCCTAAAAGGAATTCACCTAGACATCTATGAAAATGAATTCGTAACACTTCTAGGTCCAAGTGGATGCGGAAAAACAACTACACTAAGAATCATGGCAGGATTTGAAGAACCTGAATCAGGTACTGTATTATTCGATGGTATGAACATGGAAGGTGTACCACCTTATAAGAGAGAATTAAATACTGTCTTCCAGAAGTATGCTTTATTCCCACATATGGATGTTTATGATAATGTAGCTTTTGGTTTACATATTAAGAAGATGCCTGATGAAATCATTGATCATAAAGTAAGAAGAATGCTGGAACTTGTAGGTTTAAAGGGCTTTGAAGAAAGAAATATTTCTCAGTTATCTGGTGGTCAGCAGCAGCGTGTTGCGATTGCAAGAGCTCTTGTTAATGAACCAAAAGTACTTCTTCTTGATGAACCATTAGGTGCACTTGACTTAAAACTAAGAAAAACAATGCAGATTGAATTAAAGAAGATTCAGCAGCAGGTAGGTATTACTTTCGTTTATGTTACTCATGATCAGGAAGAAGCACTTACTATGTCTGATAAGATTGTTGTTATGAATGAAGGCATGATTCAACAGATTGGATCACCTACAGATATCTATAATGAACCAGAAAATAGATTTGTTGCAAACTTCATTGGTGAATCTAATATTGTAGAAGGTCATTTCATCAAGGATTATCTTGTTGAATGGCATGGCCAGCAGTTTGAATGTGTAGATAAGGGATTTGAAGAAGGTCAGGAAGTAGATATTGTATTACGTCCTGAAGACTTAGATATTGTAGAACCAGGTAGAGGTAAAATTGCAGGTGAAGTCGTATCTGTTATCTTTAAAGGGGTACACTATGAAATCATGGTACGTACAGAAAATCAGGACTATAAGATTCATACAACAGATTTAACAGAAGTAGGAAAGAAAGTAGATTTAGATTTCTGGCCTGAAGATATTCATGTCATGGAACCAATGGGTACTTATTAATGAAACAGTATAAAAAGCTCATTACACCTTATGTCCTATTTCTATTCCTGTTAACTGTATTGCCGATGGTGTTGATTGTATTCTATGCTTTTACGCAAAAGGCATCTGCAATCAAGACATTTGAATTTACATTCGCTAACTTTGCGAAGTTCTTTGATCCAATCTTTGTCCAGGTATTAATTAAATCATTTGGGCTGGGATTACTTACTACATTAATCTGTTTGTTAATTGGTTATCCAGTGGCTTTTATGATTTCTAAGTGTAAACAGCATACTCAGACTATTCTTATTATGCTTATTACTATTCCAACATGGATCAACCTTTTAATGCGTACTTATGCATGGGTTTCTATTTTATCTAGAAACGGTATTTTAAATAACATCCTAGGAATGCTAGGCTTAGGCTCATTTAGAATGTTATATACTGATGGGGCAGTCGCAATTGGAATGATTTATAACTTCCTCCCATTTATGATTCTGCCAATCCATACATCTTTAACTAACATGGATCCTTCACTTGTAGAAGCAGCTTATGACCTAGGTGCAAATAAAATTACTGCCTTCTTTAAAATTACTTTTAAACTATCACTTGGAGGCGTTTTAACTGGTATTACAATGGTATTCTTACCAGCTATCAGTGAATTCGTTATTCCGAAGATGTTAGGGGGAGGACAGTATTCATTGATTGGTAACTTCATTGAAAACCAGTTCATCACTGTTGGTAACTGGCATTTCGGTAGTGCTGTATCACTCATCTTAGGTGTAATTGTTATTATTTCTATGGCACTCATCTATCGTGCTGAGAAGAAGACAAATAATGAAATTGAACAGGGAGGACTTACTAATGCGAAAAGAAAAAAAGCTCAGTAAAGTGATCATTATTTCACTTTGTATGGTCTTCCTCTATTTCCCGATATTTATTATGGCAGTTTTCTCATTTAATAGTGCCAAGTCTTTGTCACATTTTGGTGGTTTTTCAGGACGCTGGTATGTACAGTTATTTAATAACACACAGTTATTAAATGCCATCTTTGTATCAGTAAGTATAGCAGTCATTGCGACTATCTGTTCAGTCGTTTTAGGAACTATCACTGCTATTGCATTATCTAAATCTAAAAAGACTGTAAGAACACTTGTACAGCAGGTGAACAATCTGCCAATCATGAACCCTGAAATCGTTACAGCTATTTCTTTGATGTTATTATTTAGCTTTGTGAACTTTGAAAAGGGTTATATGACAATGCTACTTGCGCATATTGCATTCTGTACACCATATGTTATTACGAATGTTTATCCTAAAGTAAAGCAGTTAGATGATAATCTAGCAGATGCGGCAATGGATTTAGGGGCAACACCTTTTCAGACATTGACAAAGGTGATTATTCCTCAAATCAAGCCTGGTATCTTTGCAGGAGCACTTTTATCATTTACTATGAGTTTTGATGATTTCATCATTTCATACTTTGTATCTGGTAATGGTGTAGAAAATATTTCTATCGTCGTATATAACATGTCTAAACGTGTTGATCCAAGTATCTATGCGTTATCTACAGTAATTCTAGTCGTTATTTTATTAGGGGTATTATTAAGCACTTTTGTACCATATATTTATTTAAAGAAGAGAGAGGGTTAAAAAATGAAAAAGCTATTTAAAGGAATACTATGCGTTGCAGTTATTTGCGGCCTAATGACTGGGTGTGGGTCAAAAAACTATAAACACACATTAAAAGTATTCAACTGGGGTGTATACGCTGATATGGATGTTATTAAGGCATTCCAGGATGAATATGATTGTAAGGTTATTTATGAAACATTTGATTCAAACGAATCAATGTATACTAAATTATTAGGTGGTAACCAGTATGATGTATTAGTACCATCAGATTATATGATTGAACGTATGATCAAGGAAAATCTTTTACAGAAGATTGACTGGTCTAAGATTACAAATAAGAAATCATTAGATACTAAAGTATTAAACCAGCAGTTCGATCCTAACAACGAATACTGGGTACCTTATTTCTGTGGTAACGTAGGTATCGTTTATAACAAAACACAGGTTAAAAAAGAAGATTTAAAAGCAGGATGGGAAATTTTACGTAATACTAAGTACAAGGGTAACCTTTATATGTATGACTCTGAAAGAGACTCTATGATGGTTGCTTTAAAGGCTTTAGGATACTCTATGAATACAACTAATGAAAATGAAATCCAGGCTGCTTTCAATTGGTTGGTAGAACAGAGAAATACTATGGATCCTACATATGCAACAGATGATTCTATCGATAACATGAAGAATGGTGAAAAAGCACTTTGTGTTATGTATTCAGGTGATGCTGCAGATGTAATGAAAGAAAATCCTGATATGGGCTTCTATATGCCAGAAGAAGGTACTAACTATTGGTTTGATGGATTTGTTATCTCTAAGGATTGTAAGAATACAGATATGGCTAATAAATTCATTAACTATATGATTTCTGATAAGAACGCATTCTTAAATACACAGGAAGTAGGTTATTTAACTACTAATACTGTAGCAGCTGCAAAAGCTAGAAAGAAAGAATTTAAGAATAACAACGCTTATAGCATGCGTGTTGGACCAAAGGATGAATGTTTTAACTACCAGGATACTAAGACTAAAGAAATGTTTAGTAGTTACTGGACAAAAGTAAAAGCAAAATAACAACGATTATGGTGATTCTAAAAATTAGAATCACCATTTTTCTTTCTTTGTAAGCATTCTCTTAGGAGTTCTAAGAAAAAATCATAATTTTTTTGCTCAAAAAAACCTTGTGTTTATCAAGATAAATGTAAACACTTAGAAAAAAGTTCTAAAAACCCCTTGCATTATCTTTAAATACATAGTATAGTATACAAGCAATCTCGATTGCGACGGTTCCATAGCCAAGTTGGTAAGGCAGAAGACTG